>CAMTVX010000001.1:0-49955 GCA_947085295.1 uncultured Alphaproteobacteria bacterium
CGGATGTTCCACCTGCAACCGGGTGTTCATCTCCAGGAAATAGAAGTTGCGGTTGCCATCAACGATGAATTCCACCGTCCCCGCGCTGGTATAGCCCACCGCACGTGCCAAGGCGCAGGCCTGCTCGCCCATCGCCTTGCGCGTAGCCTCGTCCAGAAACGGGCTCGGCGCCTCCTCGACCACCTTCTGATGGCGGCGCTGGATTGAACATTCGCGTTCGCCCAGATACAGCGTATTGCCATGCTTGTCGGCCAGCACCTGAATTTCGATATGGCGCGGCTCGGTCACAAATTTTTCGACAAACACCCGGTCATCGCCAAAGCTGGAAATCGCTTCGGCAGTGGCGGCAGGAAAGCCCTCGCGTACATCGGCCTCGTTCCAGGCGATGCGCATGCCCTTGCCGCCACCGCCCGCAGACGCCTTCAGCATCACCGGATAGCCGATGTCACCGGAAATTTTTACCGCTTCATCGGTGTCTTTGATCACACCCAGATAACCCGGCACCGTGTTGACGTTGGCGGCGGCGGCCAGTTTTTTTGATTCAATTTTGTCGCCCATCGCCTGAATGGCGCGCACATTGGGGCCGATAAAGGCGATGCCTTCTTTTTGCAGCCGTTCCGCAAACGCCGTATTTTCCGACAGGAATCCATAGCCCGGATGCACGGCCTGCGCGCCAGTTTGCTTGACCGCCGCAATAATCTTGTCGGCTACCAGATAGGATTCGGATGCGGGTGCCGCGCCGATATGCACGGCCTCGTCAGCCATTTTGACATGCAGCGCAGACGCGTCTGCATCCGAATAAACGGCAACGGTTTTAATACCCATTCTGCGTGCGGTCTTGATGACCCGGCAGGCGATTTCACCGCGATTTGCGATCAGAATTTTTGTGAACATGATTTTATCAGTCTACAGAGGGATGTTTGCGTGTTTTTTCCACGGATTCTCAAGCTTCTTGTTCGCCAGACGCTGCAATCCGAGGCTGATCCGCCGCCGTGTCGAATGCGGCATGATGATCTCGTCAATATAGCCCCGGTTGGCGGCAACAAAAGGATTAAGAAACTGGTTTTCATATTCCTCGGTACGCGCCGCGATTTTTTCGGGCGATCCGATTTCTTCACGGAAAATAATTTCCACCGCGCCCTTGGCGCCCATCACCGCGATGCCCGCCGTTGGCCAGGCAAAGTTCAGATCACCGCGCAGATGTTTGGATGCCATCACCACATAGGCACCGCCCATCGCCTTGCGGGTGATCAGCGTGATTTTCGGCACGGTCGCCTCGCAATAGGCGAACAGCAGCTTTGCGCCATGCTTGATCAACCCGCCATATTCCTGCGCCGTGCCCGGCAAAAATCCCGGCACATCGACAAGAGTGATAATCGGAATACCGAAGCAGTCACAAAACCGCACAAATCGCGCCGCCTTGCGGCTGGCATCGGAATCGAGACACCCCGCCAGCACCATCGGCTGATTACCGACAATGCCCACCGGCTGACCATCAATGCGCGCAAATCCGGTGATGATGTTTTTGGCGAAATGTTCCTGAATTTCAAAAAAATCGCCTTCATCGGAAATTTTCAGGATCAGTTCCTTCATGTCATAAGGCGTATTGGCATTGATCGGCACCAGCGTATCGAGCGACATTTCCAGACGGTCGGGCGCATCGAAGGTCGCGCGCACCGGCGCCTTCTCGCGATTATTGGCGGGCAGAAAGCTCATCAACCGGCGAATTTGTTCCAGGGTCTCGACATCATTGTCATAGGCCCCGTCGGCAATGGATGATTTGGTGGTGTGAATGCTGGCCCCGCCCAATTGTTCGGCGCTGACTTCTTCCTGGGTAACGGTTTTCACCACATCGGGGCCGGTCACAAACATATATGACGTGTCGCGCACCATGAAGATGAAGTCGGTCATGGCTGGTGAATACACATCGCCACCCGCGCAAGGCCCCATGATCACCGAAATCTGCGGGATAACGCCGGACGCCAGCACATTACGCTGAAAAATTTCGGCATAGCCGCCTAGACTGTCAACGCCTTCCTGAATGCGCGCGCCGCCTGCATCCATCAGGCCAATAATCGGCGCGCCGTTGCGTAGCGCCATATCCTGAATTTTGCAGACTTTTTGTGCATGGGCCTGTGACAGCGAACCGCCGAATACCGTAAAATCCTTGGCGAACACATAGACGATGCGCCCGTCAATGGTGCCCCAGCCGGTCACCACGCCGTCGCCGGGAAAGCGCTGTTCGGCCATGCCGAAATCGGCGCAGCGATGCTCCACAAACATGTCGAATTCTTCGAACGAGCCTGCATCCAGCAGCAGTTCCAGCCGCTCACGGGCTGTCAGCTTGCCCTTGCCATGTTGCGCGTCAATACGGCGCTGCCCGCCACCCTGCTTCGCTACGGCACGCTTTGCGTCCAACTGGCCAATCGTATCCATTAAACCCCCGGCTTAAATCTTGCTGTTATGGGGGGTTGCATAGCATCAATGGGGATCAGTTTCCAGCAATTGTAGCATATGACCCGCCTGGGAAAAGGCGGCAAAGGCGCCAGCCCTGTTAGCCGTGGCCTGGGCGTCTTCGCCCCATTTTTCCTTTTGCCAGTCCTCATCGATATTCACCACCTGCCAGGCGCGTTCAATATCCAGATGCCCATCCGCCACCGCCAGCCCCACAATCAGCGATCCGCATATACCTACGGCTGCACGCAGGGCGCAAAGCTGGAACCGGTCCGCAGTCGCAATCCGGGCCCGTAATGCCGCCAGGGCGGCAGCGTCCTGTTCTATCGCTACAATGCCATTGGTGACACGCAGGCGGGCACCGAATCGGGCCTCGGCCCAATCCAGAAGGGGGTCCCATGCTGCCGTCTGGCGGGCCACCAGCGCCACCGGCCCCTCGGCGCGGTAACACAGCAAGTCGGTGTCGCCATAAGCAGCCAGTTCATCCATTAGACCTGATCGGTCAACCGCGCCCCTGTCTATCGCGCTGTTAACCAGTTGATTGATGCCCATGCGGGAAAATTCAATATGCGTCTTCTGGGCGTCCCATTCTGCGGCCAGCGCTTCGGCCAGCGCCCGGTTTTGCACCAGTACTGTTTCGCCCCCGGGAGTGCGGATCGCTTTGGCGTCGAGCGTAATATGATAGCCACCGTCAACCTTGGTGGCGGAAGCGGTTTTATAAAAACGTTTGAGTTTGGGAGCCGCCATATCAGCCGCGACCGCGATAGCCGGGCACGTCCTGCGGTGGGATCCACAGATTTTTGGGCGCCACGCCGGTTTGCCAGAACACATCAATCGGGATGCCGCCGCGTGGATACCAATAGCCCCCGATGCGCAGCCATTTGGGCGCAATCGCCGCCTTGATGCGCTTGGCGATGGCGATCGTGCAATCCTCATGGAACGCGCCGTAATTACGATACGACTGTAAAACAGTTTCAGGGATTTGGATTCAACAATCCATTTACCCGGGACATAATCAATCATCAGATGCGCAAAATCCGGCTGGCCCGTCATGGGGCACAGCGACGTAAATTCCGGGCAGGTAAAACGCGCCACATAATCGGTGTCGGGATGCGGGTTGGATACTTTTTCCAGCATCGCCTGCTCCGGCGATTTCGGTGTTGCGACTTTTTTTCCGAGCAGGGTAAGGGACGATTTTTTGGGCATGTGGACACCATAGGATAAGTTTTTTTGCTTGAACCCGTTCCATTCACTGTCTGTCACCCCGGATTTATTCCGGGGTCCAGGGGTCACACGCAAAGGCCTGTGTTTTTGTCCCTGGACCCCGCAACAAGTGCGGGGTGACACCGTGGAATACGAGTCTATCTGAAACTAATACACTCAATGGCTCAATATCTGGCTTAAAAATTCTTTGGTGCGCGGATGCTGCGGGCGGTTGAAAAACGCTTCCGGCTCATTTTCCTCGACGATCTGTCCAGCGTCCATGAATATCACCCGATCGGCAACGGTGCGGGCAAAACCCATTTCATGGGTAACACACAGCATGGTCATGCCATCGCTCGCCAGGGCGATCATCACGTCCAGCACTTCCTTGATCATTTCTGGGTCCAGCGACGAGGTAGGCTCATCAAACAGCATGATTTTCGGGTTCATGCACAGCGCGCGCGCAATCGCCACGCGTTGCTGCTGGCCACCCGATAGTTGCCCTGGAAATTTATGCGCCTGATCGGCGATCTGCACCCGCTCCAGATACTTCATCGCCAGTTCATGGGCCTGCGCCTTTGGCAGTTTGCGTACCCAGATGGGGGCCAGCGTGCAATTTTCCAAAATGCTCAGATGCGGAAAAAGATTGAACGACTGAAACACCATGCCAACTTCGGCGCGCACTTCGTCAATGCGCTTGAGATCATGGTTCAGCTCGATGCCATTGACAACAATCCTTCCCTGCTGATGTTCCTCCAGCCGGTTGATGCAGCGGATAAGGGTGGACTTGCCCGAACCGGACGGCCCACAAATCACAATGCGATCGCCCCGTTTAACTGACAGGTCAATCTGTTTCAGCACATGAAATGTGCCGAACCATTTATCGACGCCGGTCATCTCTATGGCCATCTGATTTTCGTTCATGCGCGCCGCGTCCCTTCGTTTAACCGGCTTTCAAGACGCATCGAATAACGCGACATGGAAAAACATATAATCCAGAATATCAGCGCGGCAAACGCGTAGCCGCTGGCCGCCGTTTGCGGCGTCGCCCAGTTGGCGTCGGAAAAATTCACCTGAATGCTACCCAGAAAATCAAACAGCCCCACGATCATCACCAAAGTCGTATCCTTGAACAGGCCGATAAATGTATTGACGATTCCGGGAATGACCAGACGCAACGCCTGCGGCAGGATGATCAGCAAATTCGCCCGCCAAAAACCCAGCCCGAGCGCGCTGGCCGCTTCATACTGACCGCGCGCAATAGCCTGCAATCCGCCGCGCACCACTTCCGCCATATAGGCCGCCGAAAACAGCGTAACGCCAATCAGTACACGCAGTAATTTATCAAAGTTTGTGCCCGGTGGCAAAAACAGCGGCAGCATGACACTGGCCATGAACAGCACCGTAATCAGCGGCACCCCGCGCCATGCTTCGATATAAATCACCGACAACACCCGCATCACCGGCATTTTTGAGCGCCGCCCCAGCGCCAGCAAAATACCCAGCGGCAAGGAAACCACAATGCCCACCGACGCCACCACAAAGGTCAGCAGCAACCCGCCCCAGAGCGAGGTCTCAACCGCAGGCAAGCCGAACTGGCCGCCCGTCAGCAATACATAGGCCAGCACCGGATAAATCAGCAATCCAAAAGCCACCAGATAACGCCGCCACGGCATACGCTCAATCATAAGAAGGCCCACCGTCAGCGCGCCAACCACAAACACCAGATCAACACGCCAGCGTTCCTCGAATGTATATCGGCCATACATGAACTGGCCAAATTTTGCGGCGACAAATGCCCAGCAGGCACCCGCATTTTCTACCATACACGCGTCGCGCCCACTGCCCTGCCACACCGCGTCCAGCAGCGCCCATTCGATCAACGGCGGCACGGTAACCCACAATATGTAGAGACCCAGCAAGCTGAGCAATGTATTGCCAATCGAGGAAAACAGATTGTTGCGCAACCAGCCCAGCACACCCACGCTTATCCCTGGCGGCGGCGTTTCAAGCAGATATGTCTCGCGCACAAAGCTCATCGTTCCACCAATGCGATGCGCGAATTATAAAAATTCATGGCCATTGATGTCAGCAGGCTGAGGCTGAGATACACCGCCATGGTAATCGCCAGAACCTCAACAGCCTGTCCGGTCTGGTTCAGCACGGTTCCGGCAAACACCGACGCCAGTTCGGGATAGGCCAGCGCCGCCGCAAGCGAAGAATTTTTCGTGAGATTCAAAAACTGGCTGGTCAGTGGCGGAATAATCACCCGCAAGGCCTGAGGAATAACGACTAAACGCAATGTCTCCGGCCTGCGCAGCCCCAGCGCCAGTGCCGCTTCGCTTTGCCCCCAGTTTACCGCCTGAATGCCCGACCGCACGATCTCCGCAATAAACGCCGCCGTATAAATTGACAGCGCAAACACCAGCGCCAGCAGTTCCGGAACCGCGCGCACTCCGCCCACAAAATTAAAGCCGCGTAATTCCGGCGCTTCAAAATGCAATGGCGATCCGACAAGCCAGAACACCAGTAGCGGCAGACCAAACAACACACCTGCACCGGGAAACAGTAACGGCAAACCTACGCCTGTCAGCATCCGCCGACGTTCCGACACTTGGCGCAGGAAAACGATCGCAACCAGCGCAGCGATAATCGCCAGCACCACATATCCAAAGCCAGCATCACTGACGGGCGCAGGCAGATACAGGCCGCGATTGTTCAGCAGCATAGGGCCAAACTGCATGCTCACTCGCGGGGCCGGAAGATTGCTGAGTACCGCTGTATACCAGAAAAGAATTTGTAGAAGCAGTGGAATATTCCGAAAAATTTCGATGTAGACAGTGGCAAGTTTCGCCACCAGCCAATTGGACGACAAGCGCGCAATGCCAACCAGAAATCCAAGAACCGTGGCAAACACAATCCCAATCGCCGCCACCAGCAAGGTGTTCAGTAGCGCCACAAGAAACGCCCGGCCATAGGTTGACGCTTCGGAATATTCGATCAGGGTCTGGCTGATGCCAAAGCCCGCAGTATGCTGCAAAAACCCAAAACCGGAGGCGACATTGAGCGCATTAAGGTTTTCCACCGTGTTGGCAATGACCGTGGCAAAAAATCCACCAACCAGCAACACAGCCAGCGCCTGAAAAAACCACGCGCGGTAACGCGGGTCATTCCAGAAGGTCTGCTTGCGCATCACCACAGATCAGCGAATGGGAGGCGCGTATTGTATGCCGCCTTTCGTCCACAAGGCATTCAGGCCACGCGGAATGCCAAGCGGCGATCCCATCCCAACGTTTCGCTCATATATTTCAGAGTAATTACCAACCTTGGCGATAATATTGTAGGCCCAGTCATCCGGCAGGCCCAGGCCTTCACCAAACTTTCCTTCGGTTCCCAGCAGGCGGCGAATTTCCGGATTTTCACTTTCGCGCATGCCCGCAACATTTTTTGAATCGATCCCAAGCTCTTCGGCGTTCAGTGTGGCGTACAGTGCCCAGGATACAATATCGCCCCATTGATTATCCCCGTGCCGTACCACGGCGCCCAACGGCTCCTTGGAAATAATTTCCGGCAGCACTATATGTTCCTGCTGATCTTTCAGTGTAAGCCGGTTGGCATACAGGCCGGAACTGTCCGTCGTATATGCGTCACACCGCCCGGATTCATAGGCGGCCACAACCTCATCATCTTTTTCAAACGTGATCGGTTCGTATTTCATATTGTTCGAGCGGAAATAATCCGCGAGCGTCAATGAGGTCGAAGTGCCCATCAAAACGCATACCGTTGCGCCATTCAGATCCCTGACGCTTTTGACGCCGGCGCTTTTACGCACCATGAAACCCTGCCCGTCATAATAGGTGACGCCGCGAAAATCAAAACCCAGGGCCGTGTCGCGCGATAATGCCCAAGTGGTATTGCGCGACAGCACGTCGATCACGCCCGACTGCAATGCGGTAAACCGTTCCTTCGCAGATAAGGGGGTGAATTTTACGCTTGAAGCATCGCCAAAAATCGCCGCCGCTATCGCCCGGCACAGATCCACGTCAATGCCGGTCCAGCCACCTTTGTCGTCGGGGCTGGAAAATCCCTTTAGCCCCTGACTGACGCCGCATTGTACAAAGCCCTTCTTTTTCACATCTTCAAGGGTAGTGGCGGATACGGCCGAAGCAAACACGATCGAAGCCGCGATCGTTGCCATAAATAGATGTCTGCGCATTACGCACCCCTCCGATTATGATTATTCCAGAATCACGGGATGATACTACGATGCGCATCCGGCAAACAGTTTTTTCAATGATGCTGATCCAAAGCCATGCAGGAGACCGTCAGGATATCAGCGGCGCGCCCTGGTCGGATTGGCCTGATTGCGGCGAAACAGGAGTTCTTCACCTTCATCCGAAGCGACAGTTTTGTTCCTGTCAGGCGTACCTTTTATAACCCGGCCTGCGGGAAAACACATGCTCACAACCGTACCCTTTTGCGATCTGGATTCGATCAGCAGGGAACCGCCATGCATTTCCATTAACGCCTTTGCCAGCGGCAATCCAAGTCCGGCCCCGTGCGCGTCAATTGTATTTCCACTTTCGGCGGCCCGTTCAAATGGCATGAGCGCACGCTGAATTTCAATCTCGTTCATGCCGACACCATCATCTGCGATGACGATCTTCAGCCCCCCATCCCCGGCCTGCTGCCAACCGACGCGAACCGTTTGACCGGGGTTGGAAAACTTTACTGCATTCTCGATCAAGCCAACCAGTGACTGCTTCAAACGAATGCGGTCAACAACGAGATGGTAATCCGGCACGTCTTTCGAGCGACTGATTTCCACCTTTTTGATCGATGCCGTCGGCAACGCCATATTGATAGCGGAATCCACTAGAGTCCCAATGGCGAATTCGTCTTCAGATAACTGAAACGTACCGGCTTCGATTTTTGACAGATCAAGAATGTCGTTAATCATATTCAGCAGATGATCGCCACTGGCGGATATATCACCAGCGTAACCCGCATACCTGCTATCTCCGAGAGGCCCGTATACTTCCTGCTGTAACAGTTCTGAAAAACCAATGATGGCATTTAATGGCGTCCGCAATTCGTGGCTTATATTGGCGATAAATCGGGATTTCGCAGCATTGGCCAGTTCCGCTTCCAGAAGCGATTTCTGCAACCGGGCAAGCATCTCACGACGTTCAAAACGCAATCGCAAGGATTCGGTCAGCGTGGCGTTCGCCGTCAAAGCGCCGCGCCCGAAAATCAAACCAATCAGGGTAATGCCTGCCGCCATGATATAGTAATCAAGCTGCTGCTGCATCAGAAGCAGCGCGATCACAGGCCCGTTCACGCAGGGAATAGCAACAATAATTGCCGATCTCAGAGGTAGAAATTTGGTTATGGTGGAAATATTACCGATCAGTGCGGCGGCGGCAAGCGCTGCAACAGTTGCAACCGAAACCGGATTCCAGAATACGATAAAAAGGCTGCTCCATGCCAGGCTCATAATGCCTATCTGCAAGGTGAATAACATCGCCCATGGCAAATAATCAGGTTCAACACGCGCCACATTTTTAACGGAACGATCAAAAAACCATGAGAGTATCAAACCGAATACACTGGCGAACGAGAAGATTGCGGCCCAGGCCATGGCCGTCCATGGACCGGCTGTTTCAGCAGCAAAAAACCCCAGCGCGATAAGGCTCGCGCCTGCGACAAAGGTAATAACATCCAGGAAGGAGCCACGAGCTATGAGACGCAGTTGTTCGCCCAGAATTTCCTGATGAATCTCATCAAGGAGAAAATTATCCCGATAATCCCGCGCGAACAGCAGGGATAACAAATTTCGCAACATCAAAACGCCTCAAGCTATAAAATCTGGTAGAAAATACTGGAAAATCAGATATATATAAAATTCTAGTGAGATATAACTGTATCGTGCCTATGTTAAAGATACATTCGGCGCCACTGTCAACAACTACTGTCAGAATTGGCGTTTCAGGGGGCAGGTGCCAGCAATATAACCGGAATGTCGCGGGTGGTGCGGTCCTGATAGACCTGATAATCAGGATATAACGCAACCAGGCGGGGCCATAATTCAGCCTTTCGCTGCGCTGAGGCGACAGTGCTATTCACCTTCATGGTTGTCGCCCCGATCTGAATTTGCGCTCTTGGCGTTTTGAGCAGATTAACGGCCCATGCGGGTGGTGCGTCAGCCCCGGCAAATGATCCCACGATGGCGTATGTGGAGTCGCCTACATCAAGGTACAGTAACGGCGTGGTACGCTGCTGGCCCGATTTATGCCCCGTCGTGGTCAACAATACGATCGGCGCGTTAAACATCCTGCCGCCAATACGTCCGCCCGATATACGATATAGCCAGACATGCAGCTTTGACATGGTGGTTGCAACAAAATGCCCAAACCCGGGCCCTGTCGGTTTTGGTGGCGCCATGACGATGTCCCCCTTTGGAAGCCGCGACTTCGTGATTTGGTCATCGCAAAATATAAAAATCAAGGAAGAACTGCACTATACTGTGAAAGTTATTCCGGTTATCTGCTATTAACGGAAATTACAGGAGAAAACCATGTTTGATCTGACCGGCAAATGCGCGCTGGTAACCGGCGCCACTGGCGGCATTGGCGGCGCGGTGGCGCGGACCCTGTATGCGCAGGGGGCCACAGTGGGCCTTTCAGGCACCCGCGAGGCGGTGCTGCGCGACCTGGCGGCGGAACTGGGCGCGCGCGCGCATGTGTTGCCCTGCAATCTGGCCGATGCCGCAGCCGTTGAGGCGCTGCCGAAACAGGCGGAAGCGGCGATGGGGCAGCTTGATATTCTGGTGAACAATGCCGGGCTGACCCGCGACAATCTGTTCATGCGCATGAAGGACGAGGAATGGGACACCGTGCTGGCCGTGAACCTGACATCCGCATTTAAGCTGTCGCGCGGGGTTCTGCGTGGCATGATGAAACGGCGCTGGGGACGAATCATCTCCATTACTTCAGTCGTCGGCGTGACCGGCAATCCGGGACAGGGCAACTATGCCGCCTCCAAGGCCGGGATGATCGGCATGAGCAAAAGCCTGGCCCAGGAAATCGCCAGCCGGGGCATCACGGTCAATTGTGTCGCCCCCGGTATGATCAAAACCGCCATGACCGACGCACTGGATGACAGCCAGCGGGAGCGCTTATTAAGCGCCATTCCGGCCGGGCGGTTGGGGGATAGTGTTGATGTTGCGAACTGTGTATTGTTTCTGGCCAGCGACGAGGCAGCTTACGTGACTGGCCAAACCCTGCATGTTAACGGGGGCATGGCCATGATCTGATGCTATTTTCTGGCATTCGGACAACTGGCATTACCCAATAAAGTATGCTACCTGCACATCCTGAAACTGACATAAATAAACAGCCCTCCTGGTTGGGGATTGGCTGAACGACCGGAAAGGACATTTGAATGAGTGATATCGCCGCTACTGTAAAGAAGATCGTAATTGAACATTTGGGCGTAGAAGCAGACAAGGTTGTTGATGGCGCAAGCTTTATTGACGATCTGGGCGCCGACAGCCTGGATACGGTTGAGCTCGTAATGGCGTTTGAAGAAGAATTCGGTGTCGAAATTCCCGATGATGCTGCCGAAAAAATTCAAACTGTTCAGGATGCCATCAATTTCCTGAAATCGGCAAAGGGCTGATATCACTCTGATGAGACGCGTAGTAGTCACCGGAATGGGCATGGTGACGCCACTCGGTGACGGGGTGGACGTCAACTGGCGGCGTTTGCTTGCGGGCCAAAGCGGCGCGGGGCCAATCACCCGATTCGACGCCTCACAATATGCGGCGCGCATCGCCTGCGAAGTACCGCGTGGCGATGGCAGTGATGGCACGTTTAACGCAGACACCTATGTATCGCCCAAAGAACAGCGCCGCATGGATGATTTCATCATTTACGGCATCGCCGCCGCCAAGCAGGCAATCAAGGATTCCGGCTGGGCCGCCGCCAATGAAGAAGAACGTTGCCGCGCCGGTGTGATGATCGGTTCCGGCATTGGCGGTCTGCCGGGTATTGAACAGGCCTCGCTGGAGCTGGCCGAAAAAGGGCCGCGCCGGGTCAGCCCGTTTTTTATTACCGGACGTCTGATCAATCTGGTGTCGGGTAATGTGTCGATAGAGTTTGGCCTAAAGGGCCCCAATCATTCCGTGGTTACGGCCTGCGCATCCGGTTCTCATGCCATAGGCGACGCCGCGCGCCTTATTCAGTATGACGATGCCGATGTCATGGTGGCAGGCGGCGCAGAGGCAACCATCTGCCCCATTGGCGTTGCAGGCTTTGCCGCCTGCAAGGCGCTGAGCACTAATTTCAACGATGAACCCACTCGTGGGTCACGCCCCTATGACAGGGACCGTGACGGTTTTGTCATGGGCGAAGGCGCCGGCATTGTCGTGCTGGAAGAACTGGAACACGCCAAAAAACGTGGCGCAAGAATTTATGCCGAAGTCATCGGATATGGGCTAAGCGGTGACGCCTACCATATCACTGCACCCGAAGAAACCGGCGATGGCGGCTTTCGCGCCATGCAGATGGCGCTGAGAAAGGCCGGGATTTCGCCATCCGATATTCAATATGTGAATGCGCATGGCACCTCGACGCCGCTGGGCGATGAAATCGAACTTGGCGCTGTCACCCGCCTGTTTGGTAATGCCGCGAATGGGCTGGTGATGTCATCAACAAAATCTTCCATCGGCCATTTGCTGGGCGCGGCGGGTGCAGTCGAGGCGATTTATTCCATCCTCGCCATCCGCGATGGAATTTGTCCCGCGACCATCAATCTGGATAATCCGTCGGTTGAGACGCCAATCAATCTGGCCGCCAATGCTCCGGTCGAACGCAAGATCGACACCGTTCTGTCAAACAGCTTCGGATTCGGTGGCACGAATGCGTCCCTGCTGTTAAGCCGGGCGCGGCTTTAGCGGTTCTGGATTTGCGGAATATCTTTTTTTCTTAGTCCCCCACCCCGGCCCTCCCCACGAGGGGGAGGGAGAAGAAGTAGCGAACTCGGTGGTAAAGCCCCTCCCCTTTATGGGGAGGGGTTGGGGTGGGGTAAGACAAAAACTCCAATCTATAAAAAAAGAAGCACTTTCCTCCATGACTTTATCTCTACCAATTCGACGCATAGTTTTAGTGCTCGCCTGGACCGTGCTGTGTCTCGCCGTATTTGGCGCCTCCGCCTGGTATTGGACAGAAACGTGGCTGGATTCCTCCGGTCCGCATGCATCAGAAATTATTACTGATCTGCCCAGAGGTACATCGCTTGCAGGCATTGCCACGCGGTTAGAAAATGCGGGCGCCATTGACCGGCCAATATTGTTTCGCGCTGCCGCCATGCTGTCCGGCAGCGCACACCGTCTGAAAGCCGGGGAATATGCCTTTGCGCCTGCGGCAAGCCCGCGCATGATCCTGCGGCAAATTACCGCTGGTGAAGTTTTACAGCACCAGATCAGCATCGCCGAAGGACTTGGCACACACGAAATTCTGGCGCTTGTCGCCGCCTTCGAACCTTTAAGTGGAACACTGCCCCCGCCGCCGCCCGAGGGCAGTCTGTTGCCGGAAACCTATAATTTTCCCAGAGGTGAAACACGCACGGCGCTGATTAACCGCATGCAGGCGGCGCAAAAATCACTGCTTGCGGAAGTCTGGGCTGAACGTAGCGAACACATTCCCCTCACAACACCGGAGGACGCGCGCATCCTTGCGTCGATTGTCGAGAAGGAAACCGGCATCGCCGCTGAACGCCCGCTGATCGCCGGAGTATTTTACAACCGTCTGCGCATCGGCATGGCGTTGCAGTCTGATCCAACGGTCGTGTACGCCCGCGACAGGGGTGTGCCCAATGACGCCCCTATCAGCCGCGCGGACCTGGCCATCGAAAGCCCATTTAACACTTATAAACAGCCCGGCCTGCCCCCTGCCCCTATCGCCAATCCGGGGCGCGCGGCAATTCAGGCGGTGCTTCACCCGGCGGCGACAGATGCACTGTATTTCGCCGCCGACGGCAGCGGTGGCCACGCCTTCGCCGCCAGTCTGGAGGAACACAATAAAAACGTCGCAAAATTACGGGCGCGCGAGAAACAGCAGAAGAATGAATAGCGTAAGTAAAATGACGGGATATAATACACCCTCGCCGTCATCGCGCGCCGCAACGCGGCGTGGCGATCCAGAGTCCCAAACTCAGGCCTGTGACTGGGACTCTGGATTGCTTCACTGCGTTCGCAATGACGAAGTGAGCCTTGCAATTAAATCCGCAACTCCATAAGGATCCCCCACAAAAATGCCCGTAGCCAGCATGACCGGTTTTGGACACGCCGATGGAGAATATGCGGCGTTTCGCTGGGCCTGGGAATTGCGCAGTGTCAACGGACGAGGGCTGGATGTACGCATACGGATACCTTCCGACTTGTCCGCGCTGGAAAGCACGATCCGCGAAAAAACCGCGCAGAAATTCAAGCGCGGCAATATTCAGATCAGCCTGCAACTCAGCCGCAGCACCGGCGGTGAAACCCAAATCAAAATCAATCACGAGGCCCTGCAACAGGTGCTTTCTGTGCTGGCTGAAATCGAAAATCAGTCAGGCTTGGCCCCTTCCACTGCCAGCGGCATCCTGAATATTCGCGGCGTTGTCGAGCAGGTCGAACATATTGAGGCAGAAGAAGAGCGCGAGAAACGCCATGCCGCCATCCTGAAAAGTTTTGAAACCGCGCTTGCCGATCTTTTCGCATCGCGCGCCGCAGAAGGCAAACGTCTGCATGCGGTGGTTTCCGGTCAGGTTGATGAAATCGCACGCCTTACCAGCGCCGCCGAAGGCCGTGCGGGAAACGCTGTTACACTGTTACGCCAGCGGCTGAGCGAACAGCTCGCTACATTGCTGGGAAATATATCCGCACTCTCCGAAGATCGCCTGGCCCAGGAAGTGGCGCTGCTCGCCACCAAAGCGGATATCCGCGAGGAAATTGACCGGCTGAATGCCCATGTGGCCAACGCGCAAAGCCTGCTGATCGACGCCGGACCTGTTGGCCGCAAGCTGGACTTCCTGATTCAGGAGTTTAACCGCGAGGCCAATACGCTGTGTTCCAAATCGCCGGATACGGAACTTACCCGCATCGGGCTTGACCTGAAGGTACAGATCGAGCAGCTTCGTGAACAAATTCAGAATATCGAATAGAGTCGGATATGGCGCGCATAAATCTTCATCGCCGTGGTCTGATGCTGGTGCTTTCCTCGCCATCGGGTGCGGGAAAAACCACATTGTCGCGATTGCTGCTGGCGAGCGAACCTGATCTTGCCATGTCTGTATCCGCGACAACGCGCCCGATGCGACCGGGAGAAGTCGAGGGAAAAGATTATTATTTTATTTCCGAGGCGGAATTTACCGCCCGCCGCGACAAGGATGAATTTCTGGAACATGCCAGGGTGTTCGAGAATTATTACGGCACCCCGGCGAATATGGTTGAGGCTGTTCTCAACTCTGCAAAAGACGTGCTGTTTGATATTGACTGGCAGGGCACCCAGCAATTAAAGGCCCGCGCACGCGAAGACCTTGTGTCGGTATTTATTTTACCGCCGTCCAAGGATGATCTGCGAACCCGTCTGACCACCCGCGCACAGGACAGCGCAGAAATCGTGGCGGCCCGCATGGCCAAGGCGTCCGACGAAATGAGCCATTGGCCCGAATATGATTATGTCATCGTCAATGAAGATGCAGACGCCGCACATCAGCAGTTGCGCGCCATCCTCACCGCTGAACGGCTGCGCCGCGAACGCCAGACCGACCTGCCGGATTTTGTGAAAAAATTGCGCGACGGCGGCTAAAGTATGATGATTTTAGGTTTGCCCATGCCACACCCCCGGTCTGTCACCCCGCACTTGTTGCGGGGTCCAGGGTTCCAAATTCAGGCCTTTGCGTGTGGCCCCTGGACCCCGGAATAAATCCGGGGTGACAGGGTGAGGGCAGGGTGTGCCTGAATCTAAATGCGGCAGGCTCTAAGCTATCATTCCTCTGGCTTGAAGGCAATTGCACGTTTCAATGCTTCGCGTTTTTGATCGGACGTCAAACGCGCCGCCAGCGTCACCAGTTCTTCGGCGTCAAATTCAAGAAAGCCATTCTTGGCCGCCAGATAATACCATTTATAGGCTTCCACGAGATCCTGTACGCCGACCTCGCCGGAACTGGACAATCTGCCCAGATTAAACTGGCAATTGGCAATATTGCGCGACGCGCATTTGCCGTACCAGAATGCCGCTTTTTCCACCGATTTCTCGACACCTGCCCCGGCCTCATAAAATGAGCCAATCGCAAACTGTGCGCCCGCATGTCCGCCTTCCGCAGCCTTAGCGTACCATTTTGCCGATTCAGGGAGGTTTTCCGGTTCCTCGCTGCCAGATTCATAATAGTCGCCCAGACGGAACTCCGCCTCATGGTCCTGGCGTGTTTGGGAGGCCTGTTTCCACCAGGCAACGGCTTCGGAGTATTTGCCGCTTTCGAACAACGCCTTGCCTTCATCAGCCAGTACCGGCGTGGCACCCAACATCAGCCACCCGACAATCAGAAGAAGTCGCGACAATAACAACGGCCGCAAGTAACCCATTGTCATGCTGAGCGAAGCGAAGGATCTTCCTGCGGTAAGCGATCCTTCGCTTCGCTCAGCATGACAATGGGCTAATGCACCGGGCCGCTGGCATAACATGTTTTTACAAATCAACGCACGAGGGGTTTCAGTTTAATTTCCTTGGCCATACGAATGGCGTCACGCACCTGAACCGGCTCCATGCTGCGGCTCAGCTTTTCCAGCGCGGGACCGCCAAATTCGATAAAACCCTGCTGTGCCGCCAGATAGTACCACATATAGGCCGCCACAGGATCCTTGGTGATTCCGATGCCATCTTCATACATGACCGCAATATTGTACTGGCATGCGACCTGTCCGCGCTCTGCCCCGGCCAGATACCAGCGCGCGGCCTGCTCTTCTGATTTTTCAACCCCCAGGCCATCATCATAAAGCCCGCCCAGGTCGAAATGCGCCCGTTCATCGCCCAGCTCTGCCGCCATGGTCAGCCATTTCGCAGCTTCGGTAAAATCACGAGCCACGATTACCTCCTTGTCGCGTGAGACACCGTCCCTGTAGGCCGCACCCACGCGATACAAGGCGTTTGCGCTACCTTTTTTGCCGGCACCCTTCCACCAACTCATCGCATCTTCGTAATGTCCCCGCTTGAAAAGCCGGTCTCCCTCATCAATATCAACGTCAGGTGTCATCTTCCTGGCTTCCGCCGAATTCGCGGCCACGACCGTACTGCCTGCCATAGAAAGGCCCATCAGTGTGGCGGCGATGATCCTTAAAAACCGATCCGAAAATTTCATGGCAAACCCCTTTTGATGGCAGTTCTCGCAACGCCTGCTAAAGATAGTAAACCCGAATTTGATTGCCAATGGCGAAACAATTTATTTTGATGGCAATCAGTGTGTATCGGCCCGGGCCCGGATTACGCCTGTTTCTGTGACGACACTATCGAGGCGTGCATCTGTATCACTTACCGGCACCTGTTGCACCCGCTGCGCCGAAAAACCCAGCCCAATTGCCAGTTTACATTTACCGGAGGCGCGCAAGGCCGTGATGCTGCGGTCGTAAAAACCCCCGCCATAGCCCAACCGGTAGCCGCGCCTGTCAAAGGCCAGCAGTGGTGCAATGACCAGATCCGGCAACACCTCCTGGGCTGTCTCCCGGGGGCCCAATGTACCCATTCCGGCCGGAACAAGGGGCGCCCCTGGCATCCACTCCCGGAAAATCAGTCGCCCCGAATCCCCTGCAACTACCGGTAGCGCCAGGCGTCCCCCCTGGGCGGCAATACCTTCCAGTAACGGGCGGGAATCAAATTCATCCTTTATAGGCCAATAGCCCGCAATTATGCCGCCAGAGGGTAGCTCTATCTGCTTAAGGAAAAAATTTGACGCGGCGACATAGGTTGCGGGCGCGCAATTTTTGAACAATTCCAGACGTTTTTTGCGCTGCTCACGCCGAAGATCAGCTTTCAGGCTGTCGATATCTGTCGTTCCATTTGCCAAAATAGTTTACAATGATTCCAATTTAATCGTGATGGCTTCCAGCTTGCCAGAAGATTTTTCCATGATTTCAAAGATAGTTTCGGTTACGGATTGATTTTTAGCGGCCAGTTTTCTGTCCGGCTCGGTGGCTTCGCTCAATTCATCGGCGATCACAATGCCCGCCATCAGCAACAGTTGCGCATCACTCAGCTTTATCCCGCTACCCCGAACGGCATTGATTTTTGCGTCGACATATTGGGCAAGCTCGCGCAGATGCGCCTCTTCTCCATCCCCGCAGGACAGATCATATTCGCGGCCATTAACCCGTACAGAAACTTGCGCCATAGCCTGTTACCCTAACCTTATCTGTAAGTTTTAGACGCCCAGAACCTCGTGCAGGCTGGCGATGGTGCCATCCAGCCGTTTGGTGGCCGCCAACTGCTGCTTGCGCAGGGCGTCATAGGATTTGCGCAGGTGCGCATGCTCTGATTCCAGCGCAACATGACGCGCCTTGAGGGCGGCCAGTTCCCTGGCGGTCTCCTGCTGTTGATCCTGGCGCTTTTGAACAGCGCCAAGCGCGCGTTCCAGCCCCGCAATCGCCAGAGTAAACCGTTCCTGCGCCTGTTCAAGCGACACCATATGCACTATCCTCATGTCTCACTGAATGTATCACTGATTCCACCCTAGATTAGGCGTCATTTATCCCCAGAGCAATATACGCTTGCTGGTCATCCTTCACTTGACGATTGCCGTCCAACATGGTCAATCAGGTAGAAAGAAATCAGGGAGCATATATAGCGTGGGAACAGCAGAAACAGCAGACACGACAGGCCTGCTTATGGGGACCGTACAACGCAGCATGGCCAACGCCATCCGCGCCCTCAGCATGGATGCCGTTCAAAAAGCCAATAGCGGCCATCCGGGCATGCCTATGGGCATGGCGGATGTGGCGACGGTGCTGTTCACCCAGTTTCTGAAATATGACCCCGCCGACCCGAAATGGCCCGACCGGGACCGGTTTGTGCTATCAGCCGGGCATGGCTCGATGCTGCTTTATTCGGTGCTGCACCTCACCGGCTATGCCGATATGCCGATACAGGAAATCATTAATTTCCGTCAATTGGGCAGCGTTTGCGCCGGGCATTCGGAATATGGCCATGTGGCGGGGATCGAGACCACCACCGGGCCGCTGGGTCAGGGCCTTGGCAATGCGGTCGGCATGGCGATGGCAGAGCGCCTGATGGCGGCGAAGTTTGGCGCCGAGATTGTCGACCATTATACCTATGTGATGGCCGGTGATGGCTGCCTGATGGAAGGTATCAGCCACGAAGCGCTGGGGCTGGCCGGGCATCTGAAACTGAACAAGCTGATCGTGCTGTTCGACGACAACAGCATCACCATTGACGGTGCGACCAACCTGTCCACCAGCGAAGATGTGCTGGCGCGCATCCGTGCCTATGGCTGGAACACCATCGCGATTGACGGGCATGATCCCGCCGCCATCGCCCATGCGCTGGAACATGCAAAACTCAGCGACAAACCAACATTGATCGCCTGTAAAACCAAAATCGGCTTTGGCGCGCCGAACAAGCAGGGTACCTCGGATGTGCATGGATCGCCGCTGGGCGACAAGGAAATTGCTGCGGCGCGCGAGGCGCTGGGCTGGTCTGCGCCGCCGTTCGAAATTCCCGAATCGATACTGAAAGCCTGGCGCAGATTTGGCGGACGCGGGGCCAAACAATCGGCGGAATGGAAGCAGCGCCTCTCTGCCATGAAGCCGGAGGCACGCACGGAATTTGAACGCCGCCTGTCCGGAAAATTGCCGTCGGGTCTGGATGCGGCCATCAGCGCCTTCAAGAAAAAACTGGTCGAAGAAAAGCCCACCGTCGCCACCCGCAAGGCGTCACAAAACGCACTGGATGTGATCAACGCCATTGTGCCGGAAACCATTGGCGGTTCGGCGGATCTGACCGGATCGGTAAATACAAAATCCGCCGGCATGAACCCGATCACGCCAGACGATTTTAGCGGACGCTATGTCTATTACGGCATCCGCGAGCATGGCTCTGCCGCAGCGATGAACGGCATGGCCGTGCATGGCGGCGTCATTCCCTACAGCGGCACGTTTCTGGTGTTCAGTGATTATTGCCGCCCCTCCATTCGTCTGGCCGCGATGATGCGCCAGCGGGTTATTCATGTGATGACCCATGATTCCATCGGGCTTGGCGAAGATGGCCCTACCCATCAGCCGGTCGAACATTTGGCCAGTTTGCGCGCCATTCCTGATCTGCTGGTGTTTCGTCCGGGGGACGCCACGGAAACATTGGAATGCTGGCAGTTGGCCCTGCAATCCACAGACCGGCCCAGTGTCATCAGCCTGACACGCCAGAACCTGGCTCCTGCCCGGCTGGAATATTCGGAAGAAAATCTGTGCGCGCGCGGCGCTTATGAATTACTGGCCGCAAACGGCAAGGCGCAGGTCACTCTGATTGCCACCGGATCGGAAGTGGAAATCGCCATGGCCGCACGCGATCTTTTGCAGGCTGACGGCATTGGCACGCGCGTCGTGTCGGCCCCCTGCCTGGATCTGTTCGATATGCAGCCGCAGGAATATCGTCACAAAACCCTGGGGCTGGATACGGTTCGTGTCTCTATCGAGGCCGCGACCACCTATGGCTGGGAACGCTATGTGGGCGACAAGGGCGGCTTGATCGGCATCAATAGTTTCGGCGCGAGCGCGCCATATAAAGAACTTTACAAGCATTTTGGTTTAACACCGCAGGCAGTGGCGCAAAAGGCGCGCGGCCTGCTCGGATAGACAAGGGAGAAACAGACATGGCATTGCGTGTAGCAATTAACGGATTTGGACGTATTGGACGCAACATTTTGCGGGGGATCATTGAATCCGGCCGCAAGGACATTCAGGTGGTCGCCCTGAACGATCTGGGGCCGGTGGAAACCAACGCGCATCTGCTGCGTTTTGATTCCGTACACGGACGTTTTCCCGGCACCGTCGTCACGACCGAAGACAGTATTGATTGCGGCACCGGCCCGATCAAGGTGACGGCGGAACGCGACCCGGCCAAGCTGCCCTGGAAGGCGCTCAACATCGACATCGCCATGGAATGCACCGGCTTTTTCACCAGCCGCGATGACGCTGCAAAACATCTTGCTGCTGGCGCGAAACGGGTGCTGATTTCCGCGCCCGCCACCAATGCGGACCTGACCGTGGTGTATGGCGTCAACCATGACAAGCTGACCGCTGCGCACACCGTTGTCTCCAATGCATCGTGCACCACCAACTGTCTGGCCCCCGTCGCCATGGTGCTGCATGAAACTGTCGGCATTATGCAGGGCTTCATGACCACCATCCATGCCTATACCGGTGATCAGCCGACGCTTGATACCATGCATTCGGATCTGTATCGCGGACGCGCCGCCGCTTTGTCGATGATCCCGACATCCACCGGCGCGGCCAAGGCCGTTGGTCTTGTGTTGCCGGAACTTGCGGGCAAGCTGGACGGCACTGCCATTCGCGTACCTACACCCAACGTGTCGGTGATCGATCTGGTATTCAACGCCGGGCGCGACACCACCATCAAGGAAATCAACGACGCCATTCTGAAAGCATCGCAAGGCAAGCTGAAAGGCGTGCTTGCGGTTACAAACTCCAAAAATGTGTCGATTGACTTTAATCACGACCCGGCATCCAGCACGTTTGCGTTCGATCAGACCCAGGTCACCGGCGGCAAACTGGTCCGTGTACTGAGCTGGTATGACAATGAATGGGGCTTCTCCAACCGCATGGCCGACACCGCCCTGGCGATGGGGAAATTTCTGTAAGGTACTATAAGTTTTATATTGGGTGGCGCTTACCCCCACCCCAACCCCTCCCCACAAGGGGGAGGGGCTTTGACCCGCGATCTCTGATCTTCTCCCTCCCCCTTGTGGGGAGGGCCGGGGTGGGGGGGGATGAAAAAGATTACTTGTTCAAAAAATCTAACCTCTTCAGGTTCCAAACATGACCTACCACACCCTTGATGATCTGAACGTTACCGGCAAACGGGTGATCGTGCGTGTCGATATCAATGTGCCGATCAAGGATGGCAAGGTGACCGACGCCACGCGCATTGATCGCGTGGTTCCCACCATCAGGGAGCTTGCCGATAAAGGCGCGCGGGTAATTTTGCTGGCGCATTTTGGGCGGCCCAAGGGACAGATCGTCAGCGATATGTCCCTGGCGCCAGTAGCCGAACCACTGTCAAAAGCGCTGGGACGGCCGGTGCTGTTTGCCGCCGACTGTATCGGCCAGGTCGCGCAGGGCGCCGTTCAATCGCTGCATGATGGCGAGATCGTGCTACTGGAAAATACCCGCTTCCATGCCGGCGAGGAAAAAAACGATAAAGACTTTGCCAATAATCTGGCCGAGCTTGGCGAGCTGTATGTGAATGACGCCTTTTCGGCGGCGCACCGCGCGCATGCCTCAACTGAGGGTATTGCACATCTGCTGCCATCCGCAGCCGGGCGCGGCATGCAGGCGGAACTGGATGCGCTGGGTAAGGCGCTGGGCAAACCAACACGTCCGCTGGTCGCCGTGGTTGGCGGTGCGAAAATTTCTTCCAAGCTCGATCTGCTGGGTAATCTGGTGCAAAACGCCAATTGCCTGATTATCGGCGGCGGCATGGCGAATACCTTTCTGGCGGCGCTGGGAAAACCGGTGGGCGCATCGCTGTGCGAACATGATCTGGGTGAAACCGCGCGCGAGATTCTGGCGAAGGCCAAAGCCGCTGGCTGTGAAGTGCTGTTGCCACATCACGTGGTGGTGGCGAAAGAGTTCAAGGCCAACACCCCATCCAAAACCGTTTCCATCGACGCCGTTGCGCCCGATGACTTGATCCTGGACGTGGGCAGTGATTCAGTCCGCGATATCATCGCCCGTTTTGAGACTGCCAAAACCATCGTCTGGAACGGCCCGCTGGGCGCCTTTGAAATTGCGCCTTTTGATGCGGGCACCAAAGCCGCAGCACTGGCCGCCGCAAAATTGACCAAAGCGGGACGCCTCTTGTCGGTGGCGGGCGGCGGCGATACAGTGGCCGCACTCAATCAGGCAGGGGTCGCTGATGATTTCAGCTATGTTTCCACCGCAGGCGGCGCATTCCTGGAATGGCTGGAGGGCAAGCAATTGCCCGGCGTCAAGGCGCTGGAAATTAAATAATTCAACTCACCTATAGGAGGACGTAAAATGGATTTGAAAGCATTAAACAAAATTGCCAACAAAATGGTCGAAACCGGCAAGGGCATTCTGGCCGCCGACGAAAGCAGCGGCACCATCAAAAAGCGCTTTGACCAGATCAAGCTGGAATCCACCGAGAACGCGCGCCGCGATTACCGCGAAATGCTGTTCCGCTCCGAGGGCATGAAACATATCAGCGGCGTTATTCTGTATGACGAAACCATCTGGCAAAAGGCCGCCGACGGCACGCCATTGGTAAAGCTGATTGAAAATGCGGGCGCTGTTCCCGGCATCAAGGTCGATGAAGGCACGGAAGCAATTGCCGGAACGGCTGGTGAGCTGATCACCAAGGGGCTGGATAATCTTTCCGCCCGCCTGCCGAAATATTATGAAGCCGGCGCGCGCTTCGCCAAATGGCGCGCCGTCATTGATCCGGTCGCCGGACGTTTTTCGCATACCGGCATTATGGCCAATGCGCATGCGCTGGCGCGCTATGCCAATCTCTGTCAGGCCAACAATATTGTACCCATTGTTGAACCCGAAGTTCTGATGGATGGCGATAATGATATTGACGCCTGCTACATGGTCACCCAATGGGTGCTGAAGGAAACTTTCCAGCAGCTTTATTTTATGAACGTGGCGCTGGAAGGTATTGTGCTGAAGCCAAACATGATCGTGCCCGGTAAAAAATCCGCAAAGAAAGCCAGCATTGCTGAAATCGCGGAAAAAACCATTAAGTGCCTGAAGGATTGCGTTCCCTCTGCGGTTCCCGGCATTGCATTCCTGTCCGGCGGTCAGTCGGATGAAGAAGCCACCGCCAATCTCGGCGCCATGAATGCGCTGGGCGGGTTGCCGTGGAATCTGACATTCTCCTATGGCCGCGCGTTGCAACAACCCGCCATCATGGCCTGGGCGGGAAAACCGGAAAATGTAAAGCGCGCGCAAACCGTGTTTACCCACCGCGCCAAAATGAACGGCCTCGCCGCCAAGGGCGCGTACAAATCCGAAATGGAACGCGAACTGTCGGCGTAGGGGATAGTACTTTCCGCATTGAGCGTCATTGCGAGCGAAGCGTGGCAATCCAGAGTTACAAAGCAAGCCTAACCCGTGAGACACTGGATCGCCACGCTTCGCTCGCGATGACGGTGTGGGTGGCGTGGTTCATTCCGAACTAATGTAATCTTGTTTTCTAATATGCCCCATACGGATCATTCCCATGTCAAAAGACGCCGATCCCATCACCTGTCGGCTATATCTGATCACGCCACCACAAATCGTGCTGGCGCAGTTTGCAGATGATCTGGCGCGCGCGCTGGATGGTGGCGATGTCGCGTGCGTGCAGTTGCGGCTGAAAGACTGCGGCGATGACGAAGTGAAACGCGCTGCGGAAAGACTGATGCCGCTGGTGCACCGGCATGGCGCAGTGTTTCTGATCAATGACCGGCCCGACATTGCCAAAGCGGTCAGCGCCGATGGCGTGCATGTAGGTCAGCGCGATGCATCCTATGCAGAGGCGCGTAAATTACTGGGCCCCGATAAGACCATCGGTGTCACCTGTCATGACTCGCGGCATCTGGCGATGGAAGCCGCTGAAGCGGGCGCGGATTATGTGGCCTTTGGCGCTTTCTTTCCGACTATCACCAAGGACGTGGAAACCCATGCCGCCCCTGAATTACTGACCTGGTGGCAGGAAACTTTTCTCATCCCATGTGTCGCCATTGGCGGCATCAAGATCGAAAATTGCGGCCTGATGGCACAGGCGGGCGCGGATTTTGTTGCTGTTTCCAGCAGCGTATGGAGCCACCCGGATGGACCAAAAGCCGCCGTTGCCGCCTTTAACCGCATGATCGCCGGGGGGCGGCTATAGGCGTCAGAAATTCAGCGCCTTGGCCTGCACCACCAACGGAATGGCGCGCACCTTCGCCAGCACTGCATCACTGATGGCTTCGTCCACCTCGATCAGCGCAATGGCATTGCCTTGCGCCTTTTCACGCCCCAGATGGAAGGTGGCGATATTGACGCCCGCCTCGCCCAGCACTGTGCCAAGGCGGCCAATAAAGCCCGGCTTGTCTTCATTGGTGACATACAACATATGCGCGCCAAGCTCGGCTTCCAGTTCGATGCCCTTGACCTGAATGATGCGCGGGTTTTGATCCGCGAACAATGTACCCGCCACCCCCCGGCGCTGATTTTCCGTTACCACGGTCAGGCGCATATAAGTGTGATAGGCGCCCTGTTGCGGCCCCTTGGTTTCACTGACACGAATGCCGCGTTCACGCGCAACAGACGGGGCGCTGACCATATTCACGCTTGATAATAGCGGCGTCAGCAATCCGCACAGTGCCATCGCGGTCAGCGCTTTGGTGTTCAGATCTGCGACAGCGCCTTCATATTCAAGTTCAACTTCCTTGATGCCGGTTTCGGTCAATTGTCCGGCAAACATGCCCAACTGTTCCGCCAGTTTCATATAGGGCGCAAGCAGTGCGGCCTCTTCGGCGCTGAGCGATGGCATGTTGAGCGCATTGGTCACCGCGCCATCAATCAGAAAATCCGCCATCTGTTCAGCAACCTGCAACGCCACATTCTCCTGCGCCTCGGTGGTGGATGCGCCCAGATGCGGGGTTGCAATGACATTTTCATGCGCGAACAGCGGATTGTCCGTGGCCGGTTCAACCTCGAACACATCAAGCGCGGCGGCGGCAACGTGTCCCGAATTCAGCGCCACCAGCAAATCCTTTTCAACAACCAGTCCGCCGCGCGCGCAATTGATGATACGCACGCCTTTTTTCATTTTTGCGATAGCGGTAGCGTCAATAATATTACGTGTTTGATCCGTTAACGGAGTATGCAGCGAATTGAAATCGGCTCGCTTGAACAGTGTATCAAGCTCCACCCGCTCGACGCCAAGTTCTTTGGCGCGTTCCGGCGACAGGAACGGATCATAGGCCAGCACCTTCATGCGCAGGCCACGCCCGCGATCAGCAACAATCGCGCCAATATTGCCGCAGCCAATAATGCCCAGCGTCTTGCCGGTAACCTCAACTCCCATGAAGCGGTTTTTTTCCCATTTGCCAGCCTTGGTCGAAAGATTGGCCTCGGGTATTTCGCGTGCCGTCGCCAGCATCAGCGCAATCGCATGTTCCGCCGTGGTGATGGCGTTGCCATAGGGCGTGTTCATCACCACGATGCCACGCGCCGTGGCGGCGGGTACATCCACATTATCCACGCCGATACCCGCGCGGCCAATGACCCGCAGGTTTTTTCCGGCCGCGATTATTTCCGCTGTCAGCTTGCTGGAGGATCGTATCGCCACGCCGTCATAATTGCCGATAATGGCCAGCAATCCATCGGGTTTCAAACCCGTGGTCACATCCACCTCTACACCGCGTTCGCGGAAAATTTCCGCCGCGCGGTCGCTCATGGCGTCAGCTATCAGAACTTTTGGCATTACAGTGCTCCTGTCACAGGATGAAGACGATAAGGGAAGCTGGCGCGCTTAACGCTTAACCTGGCCCCAGGCCCATTCAAGCCACGGCAGCAACGCCGATAAATCGGCCCCCTCTACCGTTGCCCCGGCCCAGATACGCAGGCCCGGCGGCGCATCGCGATAGGAATCAATATCGTAGGCGATCTTTTCCGCTTCCAGCGCGCTGGCGATCTGTTTTGCGGCCTTTGCCTGCCCGGCGGCGTCAAGTGCTGCAAACCACGGATCAACAATCCGTAGGCAGACGGATGTGTTGGAACGAATGGCCGGATCGACCGCCAGAAAATCTATCCACGGTGTGCGCGTCACCCAATCAGCAATGATTTTCAGATTGCTGTCCGCGCGTCCGATCAATGTCTTCAGGCCACCGATTTTTTCCGCCCAGGACAATGCGCTGAGATAATCCTCGACCGCCAGCATGGACGGCGTGTTGATGGTGGCGCCCTGAAACAGATCCTCGGTCAGTTTGCCACCGCTGGTCATGCGGAAAAGTTTCGGCATCGGCCAGGGCGGTGTGTAACTTTCAAGACGCGCCACCGCGCGCGGCGATAGCGCAAGCATGCCATGCGCCGCCTCGCCGCCCAGCACTTTCTGCCAGGAAAACGTCACAACATCTAGCTTGTCCCACGGTAAATCCTGCGCAAATGCCGCTGACGTTGCATCGCAAATCGTCAATCCGCCACGATCCGCAGCGATCCAGTTTCCATCCGGCACCCGCACACCAGACGTCGTGCCGTTCCAGGTAAATATTACATCGCGGTCCTTATCGACCTGCGCCAGATCGGGCAATGCGCCATAATCCGATTCAAAAACCCGGACATCCTTCAGCTTCAATTGTTTGGTGACATCATTCACCCAGCCCGAACCAAACGATTCCCATGCCAGCACATCAATGCCGCGCGCGCCCAGCAGCGACCACAACGCCATTTCCACCGCGCCCGTGTCGGACGCAGGCACAATAGCAAGGCGGTAATCCTGTGGCATGCCCAGCAAAGCGGCGGTGCGCGAAATGGCCTCTGCCAGTTTCGCCTTGCCGGGTTTGGAACGATGCGACCGCCCAAGGCATGCCTGTTGCAGATTTTCGAGAGACCATCCAGGATGCTTGGCACAGGGGCCGGATGAAAAATGCGGGTTTGCTGGCCGAAGATTCGGCATCACCTGCGTAGCATTGGCAACCATCGGCGCCATCCTTCTGTAATACTTCCCGTTGGGAGGAAGCGACCCGACGCCGATATACAGAATAGTTGCGCGTTGTGTCAATCAAATTATGCTGCGCCGCACAATAAATAAGATTAATTGTGCCAGCCCATAATGTTTTAACCCCCTAAATCACCCCACGCCCCACGGCAATATCGAGTTCCCGGATTTTCTTGCGCAGCGTGTTACGGTTCAGCCCCAACAGTTCTGCGGCCTTGATCTGGTTGCCCCTGGTGGCATTCAGGCACATGGCAATCATCGGGCGTTCTATTTCGCGCAGGATGCGGTCATACAGGCCCGCCGGGGGTAGTTCATCTCCGTGGTCTGCAAAATAGCGGGCGAGTGTGCGCTCCACTGCGGCGCCAAGGCTGTTATCTTCGCCCGCCGCATTGTTTTTCGTTGCCACTGTTCCGGTATCTGCCAGTTCAGATTCAATAATATCAACGTTGATCACATCGTCCAGATAGAGCGCCGCCAAACGCAGTACAAGATTTTCCAGTTCGCGCACATTACCCGGCCAGCGATGGCGTTTCAGCCGCTCCAGCGCCGCCTGCTCCAAAGTTTTGTGCCCCAGCCCACCGGCTTCAGCGCGATTAAGAAAGTGCCGTACCAGATCCGGAATATCCTGCGAACGCTCACGCAGGGGCGGAAGCCGCATCGGCACAACATTCAAGCGGTAAAATAAATCTTCGCGGAACAGGCCCTGCGCGATCTGCTGTCGCAAATCCCGGTTGGTCGCGGCGATAATCCGCACATTGGTACGGATCGGGGTACGCCCGCCGACCATCATATATTCACCTTCCTGCAATACGCGCAGCAAACGTGTTTGCGCCTCCAGCGGCATATCGCCAATTTCATCCAGAAATAATGTTCCACCCTCGGCCTGTTCGAATCGCCCGGAAGCACGGTTCGCAGCCCCGGTGAAAGAACCTTTTTCGTGACCAAAAAGTTCGCTTTCGATCAGATCACGCGGGATCGCTGCCATGTTGATGGCGACGAACGGGCCGCTTTTGCGTTTGCCGTAATCGTGCAGGGCGCGCGCCACCAGTTCCTTGCCCGTACCGGATTCGCCGTTGATCATTACGGTCAGATCCGTTCCCATCAGCCGCGCGAGAATACGGTAAATTTCCTGCATCGCGGGGGAACGCCCGATCAGCGGCAATTCTTCCTCGTCCGTGCCAGTGTCCGATTTTTCGGTTGGCGGATTCATTGACGCCGCCAGAGCGCGTTTCACAACCCTGGTCAATTCATTCAGATCAAATGGCTTGGGCAAATATTCATACGCCCCTCTTTCCGCCGCCTTCAGCGCCGTCATCAGTGTGTTTTGCGCGCTCATCACAATGATCGGAAGTCCGGGGCGATGTTTTTTAATGCGCGGCAACATATCAAACACATTGCCATCCGGCATCATCACATCGGTGATCAGCAGATCGCCCTCACCCTCTGACATCCAGCGCCACAGATTGGCAAGGTTCCCCGTGGAGCGAACATTGTACCCAAGCCGCACCAGCGCCTGATTTAGCACTGTGCGAATAGCGTTATCGTCGTCTGCGACGATAATGGTTTGGGGTATTGTGATGGCTGACGGCATGCTCATGATGGTTGACCGTTCTGTTTTGCGCGCCCACGGATGGGCAACAATGTGCGAAATGTTGTGCGTCTTGTGTGTGATTCACATTCGATCATGCCGCCATGATCACCAATAATTTTGGCAACCAGTGACAGACCAAGACCCGTTCCGTTCGGCTTCGTACTGATGAATGGATCAAAAAGAAGTTCACGGATATCCTCGGAAATTCCCGGTCCGTTATCACGCACACAAACCTCAAACGGCAATGCAATCCGCGTATGACTACCGGGCAACGCCAGGCGCATGCCCTGGCGATAAGCGGTAGTCAATGTGATTTCTGCACCGTTAATTTTTTCAAGCGCCTCGGCGGCATTTTTAACCAGATTCAGGAAGACCTGGATTAGCTGATCCCTGTCTCCCATTACTTCGGGCAATGAAGGATCATACTCTTCAATGAAGCGAATATTTTTTGCAAATCCCGCCTCTGCAATCCGCCGCACATGTTCCAGAACCTGATGAATGTTAACCGGTTTTTGCTGCAAGGGACGCTGATCACTAAACGCTTCCATGCGGTCAACCAGTTCGCAAATACGATCCGTTTCAGCGCAGATCAATTGCGTTAACTGCCTGTCCGCCGCATTCGCATTCTGTTCCACAAGCTGCGCCGCACCACGAATGCCGGACAGGGGATTTTTAATTTCATGCGCCAGCATGCTGGCCATGCCTGTTACCGAACGCGCCGCGCTGCGATGGGTTAGCTGCTGATCCATTTTGCGCGCGATACTGGTTTCGCGAAGCACCAGCAGAACATCGCCGCGCTCATCACCGATTGGCGCCACCTGCACATCCGCAACCCTTTCACCCGTATGAGGCGTGCTTAAATTTACTTCATATTCCCACACCGATACGCCATCACGCCGGACCTGATCGATCATGGCCAGAACGGGACTTCCAAAAGGCACCAGCTTTCTAATGGGCTGATTTAGCAGCATAAGCGCGCTGGATTTGAAAAACTGCTGCGCCTGCGCGTTAATATAGCAAATTCTATCCGCTTCGCTGACGACAACAACCGGGGCCGGAATGGCGTCAAGTATCATCGCCGCGTCTGGAACAAGCCCTATCGTGCTCTGGTCGCGGGGCATCATTCTTTTTGTCACTATTTCCGACATCAGGCTGCTTTCTCCATCATCTGATCAACAGCATATTTGTCAATCATACCCAGCACCGCAATTGAACTATCCACGGTCATCAGCCTTTGGCGCAGTGTTTCGCCCTGCGGCATATGCGCCAGATACCAGCCCAGATGCTTGCGTGCATTGCGCACACCCAATGCCTCGCCATAATGCACAATCATTGCCTCATAATGCTGGCGCATAATTGCAATCCGCGCCTGTAATGGTGGCGCCGCTTTTTTGTTTCCGGTGGCAAGGAAATGTTTGATTTGTCCGGGAAACCACGGACGCCCCTGCGCCCCACGACCAACCATTACTGCGTCCGCACCCGACAGCGATAATGCGGTCGCCGCATCTTCCTCGGTTATAATGTCACCATTAACGATAACAGGAATGTTTACCGCCTGTTTTACCTGCGCCACAAATTCCCAATCGGCACGGCCATTGTAAAACTGATTGCGTGTCCGTCCGTGTACAGATAGTAGCTGAACGCCAAGCGCTTCGGCGCGGCGCGCCAGCTCGGGCGCATTTCGATTATTTTCATCCCACCCTGTACGCATTTTCAATGTCACGGGAATATTCACGGCGTTGACCGTCGCAGCAATCAATGCTGACGCCAGGTCCAGATCCCGCATAAGCGCCGATCCGGAATATCCATGAACGACCTTTTTGGCAGGACACCCCATATTGATATCTATAATTTCGGCCCCCACATCCGCGCATATCCGGGCCGCCTCACCCATCCAATAGGCATCGCAGCCCGCAATCTGTATCGCCAGCGGTTTTTCATCTTCTGTGCGGCGAAGGCGGCGCTGCTGGGCCACTGGACGGGACATTATTTCCCTGCTTGCCAGCATTTCAGAGTAAACCAGTCCTACCCCCTGTTCACGGAATATGCGACGTGTCGGCAAATCGGTAATGCCTGACAACGGCGCGAGAAAAACCGGGTGGTTGTCTAGTAACGAATGAAGGGACATGGTCATTAATTGGGCATTCTTGGAATGTGATTAATTAATGTGCATATTATAGGTGGCATTTTCAATCTGCAAGCGGATTATTGCAGCGCACACTGAAAGGCTTGGCAGACTCTCAACGCCCCGGTAGGTTTGCAGCAAGTAACTGAAAGAAATGAACGAATGCGTATTGCTGTTCTGATCATGGCCGCCGGCAAAGGAAGCCGCGCGGGGGGTGCGCTACCAAAGCAATACCGGAAAATCGCCGGTCAGGCTGTGCTGCGTCACACACTCAACAGGTTTTGTCCCCACCCCCACATTGAACAGGTACAGGTGATCATCAATCCCGACGACGCGCCCCTTTACCGGGATGTTGTCGCCGGATTGTCCATTGCAGCCCCCATTTCGGGGGGCGCCAGTCGGCAGGAATCTGTACGACTGGGGCTTGAGGCACTGGCGACGAACCCGCCTGATCTGGTCCTGATCCATGACGCCGCGCGTCCTTTTGTTGATGGCGCGACGATTGACGGCGTGATTGCCGCGCTATCTGACGCTGACGGCGCGATCGCTGCCATCCCAATGACAGATACGGTGAAACTGTCGCAGGGGACAACGATCATCAAAGGCATATCCCGTGACGGATTATGGCGCGCCCAAACCCCGCAGGGATTTCGATATAACGCGATCCTGAACGCCCATCGCAAGGCCATTGGTCTGGATTTAACCGATGATGCCGCCGTTGCCGAACATGCCGGGCTTCAAGTGCGCCTGATACAGGCCAATGAAGATAATTTCAAAATCACCCGTGCGGCGGATTTTGCCCGCGCCGAACGCATGTTAGAGGGGCCGGAAATGCTGACTCGCCTTGGCATGGGGTATGACGTGCACCGATTTGAAGAGGGCAGCGCGGTCATATTGTGTGGCATTGAAATTCCCTATCACCGGAAACTGGCGGGGCATTCTGATGCAGATGTCGGCCTGCACGCGCTGACCGACGCTATTCTGGGCGCGATTGCGCAGGGCGATATTGGTCAGCATTTCCCCCCATCCGAATTGCAATGGAAAGGCGCGCCATCGCACATATTTCTGGAGCATGCGGGCAAGCTGGTGCGTGACATGGGGGGGGCAATCATCAATCTTGATGTTACCCTGATCTGTGAAGCGCCGCGCATCGGGCCACACCGGATTTTAATGCAGCAGCGCATCGAACGCATACTCGACCTGCCGCCCGGTCGTGTCAGCGTCAAGGCCACCACAACCGAAGGCCTGGGATTTACCGGACGAAGCGAAGGCATAGCGGCGCAGGCTGTGGCCAGTGTCAGTGTGCCCAAATGATGCTGGCACGGGCGCCCGCCAGCCTCGGCTTTCGCCATCCTGTCAGCCTGATCGCCACCTGGTTCGGGTGTGGACTGTTGCCGGGTGCGCCGGGAACCTGGGGGTCCATCGCCGCCCTGCCCTTTGCCTGGCTGATTACACGACAGTTTGGCGTGTGGGGATTATTTTGCGCAGTAATTACTGCATTCGCCATTGGGATTTGGGCAGCGGGACGCTACACTCAGGCGGCCGGCCTGAAAGATTGTCAGAATGTCGTGATTGATGAGGTCGCCGGTCAGTGGCTGGCATTGTTGTTTGTGCCGCTGGATCCTTTAGCCTATTTTGTAGCCTTTATTTTGTTTCGAATCTGCGACATTTACAAACCCTGGCCAGCCAACCGGGCAGATCGTAACGTAACTGGCGGGTTGGGGATTATGCTTGATGATATGATCGCCGGGGCGTACGCATTACTGGCGATGCAGACAGTCCTATATGTGATCCAATAAGACAGCGCAGGAGAAGAAAAATGTTTCCCCTTAGAACCCTGAAACTCGCCGAAATGCTGCTGGCCGACTGCGCGGCCCAGGGATTGCGGATCGCCACCGCAGAATCCTGCACGGGGGGACTGGTCGCCGCATGTCTGTGCTCCATTCCCGGCGCGTCGTCGGTGTTTGACCGTGGCTTTGTTACCTACAGCAACGAAGCCAAGCGCGATCTGCTGGGCGTACCCGGCGATCTGATGGCCGATGTCGGCTCCGTAAGCGAACCGGTATCGCGCATGATGGCCGAGGGCGCGGTGGAAAATTCCAACGCGCATCTGGCTGTCGCCATTACGGGCATTGCAGGGCCGGGTGGCGGCACGCGCATGAAACCGGTTGGACTGGTGCATATAGCAGCGGCGCGCGAACGCAAACCCATCATCCATGAGCTTTATCATTTCGGCGATATAGGCCGCGAGGAAATCCGCATGGAAGCAGTTTATGCGGCGCTGGAATTATTACACCGGCACGTGCAGCGATAACGATATTTGGCTCTATTCGAATAAAATGTCGATATGATCGCCGCCGCAGTTTTCGTAAGCTTTCATGACTTTTTCTATATCCAGGCCGCAGTCTGTAAGGTTGCCGTTGGGTTCAACGATGGATACGCGATAGCCAAAATCCAGAATGAACTTCACATATTCGCGGGCGTCAATCCCGGATATGCCCTTCATCAGACCAGGACTGAATTCGCTTACGATCACGGGATGACAGCGCCTGATTAAACCAGAAGCCCCCAACAAGGCATTATACTCGGCGCCTTCAATATCAATCTTGATAAAGCCAATCTGTTTATCCGCAGGCACAATATCATCAATACGCAAACATGGGACGGTGGTGGCGTCCGCAAGCTCGGCAGCGTCATCCGACAGTGTGGAAGTCGTACCATTGCTATAGGCGGTGTTGAGAACCAGTAGCCCCAATTCGCGGCCTGCCCCGGCCTGCACGATGGTCACATTTTCAAACCCGTTCGCGCGGCGGCTAAGTTCAACCAGTTTGGCGTTTTCGGGATTTGGCTCTATGGCCATAACACTGCCGGATGATCCAACAAGCGCCGCAGACAGCATTGTGAAAAATCCAATATTCGCGCCGATGTCCAGAACATGCATGCCAGGCTTCAGACGATCCTGAAAAACTTTCGTCACATGCGGTTCGTAAGACCCGCTTTTTACTGCGCGCCCGACAGCGGCGTCACTGTCCCGAACATAAATTGAAAACCGGTCAAGTTTTTTAAGAAATAAATTCTCGTCCCAGTTTTTTCTCAAAATGGCGTTTTTCCTGCGCGCAAATTCAAGTGAATTCACATAGGACATCACCACATCATCCAGCATGGTTTGACCGGCATGCATGCTGTGCCCTTTCCATTCCTCCTGATTCGGTGAACGTCCAAGAATTAAACGGAAGCAATAAAATACATCTTCTGCCGTCGTATCCGTCAGATGCGGTATTTCCCACGGGGCGCTCATATTCATTTGCCCTCTGATGCGAACAGAATTAAACAGTTTGTGCGCCAATGCTGACAATCGCATGCAATATCCCCGTCATATGGTCCTAGCTGACACTGCTTGTAGCGGAATGTGCTTTTCCAGTACAAGTGCTGATTGGCGCACGCGTGCATTGAAATTAGTGAAGTGACATGAAGATCGGTTTTATTTTCCTGGCGCAATCGCATCAGATTTTTCACAGTCTGCCGATTGCCTGCGCATTATCCCTGAATTATCCGGAATTTGAGGTTACCGTGCTTGCCCGCAGCCCAGCGCAAGAGCGCTATTTACGCGGGCTTGCAAGCTTTTATAATGCGAATAATCTGAAGTATCAGATCACGGCGCCGCCATTTCCATATTCAAATATCAAGGCCGAGGCATCCGCGCCGAAGCTGTTGACCCTGTTATGCAACCTGTGGACCTTTTCAAAATTTGACGCGCTCGTGATGCCGGAACGCACCAGTCTGATTTTGCGCCGCATGGGCCTGCATAACACCAAATTCATACACACCACGCATGGCGCGGGTGATGACGAACGCGACTGGGATACGCGCATTCGAAAATTTGATCTTGTGCTGCTGCCGGGGCGCAAACGGCGCGATCGCCTGCTGGACAAAGGGCTGCTTCGTCCCGGTCATTACGCCATCAGCGGATATAGCAAATTTGATCTGGTCACGCGCATGGGAAAGACGCAGCAGCCTTTGTTCAACAATGGCCGCAAAACTGTATTGTACAACCCGCACCAAAATAAACTGCACAGTTCCTGGCATAAAATCGGGCATCAGGTACTGGACTATTTTGCAAAATCCAATCAGTTCAATCTGATCTTTGCGCCCCATATTCGCATGTATGCCGATGGGGTTATTACACAGGAAGAATTGCACCCTTACCAAAACCTTGAACATATTTTGATTGATCCCGGCAGCGAGCGCAGCGTCGATATGAGTTATAGTCTGGCCGCCGACATCTATCTTGGTGATTGGAGCAGCCAGGTTTATGAATTTTTACTGCACCCACGTCCGGTAATATTTCTAAATCCACATCACTTTGAATGGCAGGGCAAGGAAGATTATAAATGGTGGACACTAGGCAGGGTCGCAGAAAACATTTCTGAAATGCATGCGGCACTGGCAAGCCGGGAACAGTGGCGTGCGCAATTCGAACTGCTCCAAAAAGACGCTATTGCGATTACGTTTGAAAATTTTCCACAATCCGCCCCGGTGCGCGCGGCCGAAGCCATTGATATTTTTTTGAAAAACGGCCAGATTGCCGACGATTTGAAATAAAAAAATTAGCGCACAAGGGCCTTTCTCGCGGTTTCAGGGTCTAGCGTATAAAAGGCCTCGTACTGACTGAGAAACACATTTCCGTTTAACTCTTCAAGAAAGTGGCTGCGCTGCAACTGATCCATCACCGGCCCCTTGATTTCGGATAAATGCAGTTTTACGTCTGAATCCCGCAGCCGCGCATTGATCGCTTCCAGACTTTCCAGCCCGCTGGCGTCAATTGAATTCACCGCCGCACACATTAACACCACATGCCTCACCTCAGGGTTTTCAGCTACCAGATTTTGTACGGTGTCTTCAAGAAAACGGGCATTGGGAAAATACAGGCTTTCATCTACCCGCAAATTCAGCACATGTGGACTGGTCACCACCTTGTGTCGCAAAATATTTCTGAAATGTTCCGTACCCGGAACCTGACCGACAATGGCAAAATGCGGGCGGCTTGTGCGATAAAGATGGATCAAGATTGACAGCGTTACGCCCGTCAGAATCCCGATCTCCACACCAGACATCAGTGTCAAAAGAATCGTCGCCAGCATGGCCGCAAAATCGCTTTTTGAATAAACCCAGGTTCGCCTGATAATACCCGGATCGATAAGCGAAAGTACCGCGACAATGATGGTTGCCGCCAGTGTCACCTGAGGCAGAAAAAATAATGATGGCGTCAGATATATGGTCGCAGCCGCGATACCAACAGCAGTGAATGCGCTGGCGGCGGGCGTTTCTGCGCCAGCATCAAAGTTTACAACTGATCGAGCAAAGCCGCCGGTTACAGGAAAACCACCCGACAGCGAAGAGGCAATATTGGCGGCGCCCAACCCTATAAGTTCCTGATCGGGAACAATGCGCTGGCGGCGCTTGGCGGCCAGCGTCTGCGCAACCGATACCGATTCCACAAAACCGATAATACTGATCAATAGCGCCGATCCGGCCAATTTACGCCACAAATCTGGATCAAACGAAGGCATCGTAAATGGCGGAAGTCCGCTAACAATACTGCCAACAATGCGCACCCCTTCGGCATCCAGCGAATATTTCCAACTGATAAACGTGGTTATTCCAACCGCCAGAATCGGGCTGCTTTTTACGATGACATCCGCCACCCGCGCGCCAATGCCAAGGTGCAGCAACAGCCATTTAAGACGTATACGTATCAAAACCAGCGCAACGATCACCAAAATTCCGATAATCAAAGTCGGCTGATTTATTTTATGCATTTGAGGCAGCAGCCCTGAAATGATCTCAATCAGGTTCTGCCCGCCACCACCAACGCCCAGTACGTGTTTTACCTGTCCAGCAGCAATCAGAATACCCGATGCAATAATAAATCCCGCAATCACCGGATGGCTAAGAAAGTTTGCCAGAAATCCGAGCCGAAAAACGCCCATGATCAACAGTATAAGGCCCGAAATAAACGCCAGGCATATAGCGGCAAGATAATAATCAAAGCTGCCCTGCGCGGCGATGTCCCCCACCGCCACCGCTGTCATCAACGAGATCACAGCAACCGGTCCCACCGCCAATGTTCGGCTGGTTCCAAAAATCGTATAGGCCACCAAGGGTAATATGCTGGCGTAAAGACCAACCTGCGGCGGCAACCCCGCCAGCATGGCATAGGCCAGTGATTGCGGGATCAGCATCAGCGTCACAACAATCGCTGCAATCAGATCATTGCCAAGCGCGCCGCCGGTATATTTTCCGCCCCAGTCCAGAATAGGAAAATACCGCCTTAGCATGGCGTCACGCAGATAAATCTACCATCCAGAACTTTTACCCGATTTTGCATCATCTAAAAATAATTCAACGGAAGTTTGAGATAGCTTATGCCATTTTCTTCGGCAGGGGGAAAATGCCCCGCACGCATATTTATCTGTACTGAGGGCAGGATCAGGGCAGGCATGTTCAGTGTAGCGTCACGCGTTGTTCGCATTTTCACAAAGTCCTCTTCGCTGATCCCGTCATGCACATGCACATTTTTGCTTTTCTGCTCGGCCACTGAAGATTCCCAGACAAAATTCTTACGCTCCGGCGTCAGATAATCATGGCACAGAAACAGTCTGGTTTGCGGCGGCAATGCCAGAATTTTACGGATCGAGCGATACAGCGCACGGGCATCGCCTCCCGGAAAGTCGGCCCGCGCGGTTCCATAATCCGGCATAAACATGGTATCGCCGATAAATGCCGCGTCCCCCACGATATAGGTCATACAGGCGGGCGTGTGCCCCGGCGTGTGCATGGCCCGCATTTCAAGTCCGCCAACCGATAATGTCTCTGCGTCCTGGATCAGCCTGTCAAACTGGCTGCCATCCGTGGAAAAATCTTTCCCTGTATTGAAAATTTTGCGAAACGCTTCCTGCACAATGGTGACCGGCGCGCCGATAACGCTTTTTCCACCCAGTATTTCCTGCAAATAGGGGGCGGCCGACAGATGATCCGCATGCACATGGGTTTCGATAATCCATTGCACCTGCAAATTATGCGACCGGATATGATGCACAATCCTATCGGCGGATTCTGTATGCGTCCGGCCGGACGCCGCATCAAAATCCATTACCGGATCAATGATTGCGCAGGCCGACGATTGCGGATCCTGCACGACATAACTCACCGTGAAGGTCGCCGGATCAAAAAATCCATGCACCAATGGCCGCATCTTCAACTCCCTATTTTACGAAAAAAATAAGTAAATTACATTTGCGGCATCATGTCGGATTTTACAAGTACAAAAATATAAATCGGGCCCTGTCCCGGGCCTGCACACCGCGCTATTTATCTGGTGACTGTGTCATGGGCGCGCCTGTTACAAAACGAAAAATAGCTGGAAAAACCATCACGACCAGAATGATCCGGGCCAGATGCATAAAGGAAATATAGGCGGTCAGCGATCCGATAGACAGGGCAATCAGGCTCATCTCAGCCAGACCGCCCGGTGCCAGGGCCAGTATCAATGGTTTTGGCAGGTCGCCAATCATCGGCGCTGCGATAATACCCGTGACAGTAGCCGCAATAACCATCAACAACCCCGAAACAATGGCAAAAAGAATGGTGCGCCATACCATGCCAAGGCTAAGCCCGGCAAAGCGGCAACCAATGCCCGCGCCAATGACAATTTGCGAGCAGGCAACAATTGGTCCCGGCGGCGCGGCGCTGGTCAGGCCGCTAATATGTAGAATGGCGCTCAGAATCATCGGGCCAAGCAGCGCGCCTGCGGGCAGCTTTAATTTCTGTGCCAGCGGTACGCCGATCACGGCGCACGCCGTTAACAGCGCCATATCCATAAGGTCGGGAAGCCCGGATGGTCCCGGCGGCATCGACGGAATGTCCAGGCCTTCGATATAGCGGAAATAAACCGGGATCGTGCCAACGACCACCAATATGCGGGTGGCATGCACCAGACTGATGGTGGCAACGCTTCCTCCCATGCTTTCGCCAACCATGATCATTTCAGTCAAGCCGCCCGGCGCGCTTGAAAAATATGCGGTGGCCTGATCAAAACCCGCAACGCGTCGGAAAAACTGGTAACTCATCGTTGTGATCAGGGCCATGAAAACCAGCATCACGCCCATGGATGGAAGCCACTGCACAGCCTGATCGACAATTTCCGGGCGAAACGAGCTGCCCAGCATAATGCCCAGAATAGCCAGCATCACCTTGCGCAACATCAGCGACATATGGGTTGGCGCGCCTGCCAGACTGGCCGCCGTGGTGAAAAACATCGCCCCCAGCATCCAGGCCAGCGGGGTGCCCATCCATGCAAAAAAACCACCCCCCAGGGTAGCAAATGCTAAAGTTCCCCCCAGCCGGGCCGGAAGTCCGGCGCGATCCGGCATCTGTATCTGCATGAGATAATTTGCCTTACTTCAATCTGTGAACTGTTCCATCAGGATACGTTCGTCCAGATCATGACCGGCGTCGAATAAAATCGGTACGGTTACATCCTCAGCCATTGATACTTCAACCGTGGCCACCTCTCGCACCTCCAGCATGTCTGCCACGGCGCTGACCGGGCGCTTGTCGCGTTCCAGAATTTCAAACAGCACCACAGCGTTCTTCGGCAGCAAGGCCCCGCGCCAGCGACGCGGACGAAACGCGCTGATCGGTGTCAGCGCCAGCGCGCCCGCCTTGATCGGCAGAATAGGTCCGTGGGCCGACAAATTATACGCCGTGCTACCTGCTGGCGTCGCGACCAGAACACCATCACAGTTTAATTCTTCCAATCGCGGGCGTCCGTCAATGCTGATGCGAATTTTCGCCGCCTGACGGGTAGATCGCAACAACGACACTTCATTGATTGCCAGCCCCTCAAAGGATTGACCGTGCGTATTGGTGGCAATCATGCGCAGCGGATTGAGGGTCGTGATCTCCGCCTGGTTCAGCCGCTCAAGCAGGTCTTCCTCTTTATACTCATTCATCAAAAAACCCAGCGAACCACGGTTCATGCCATAGATGGGAATATTGCGTCCCATAAATTGATGAATGGTTAGCAGCATCTGGCCATCACCGCCCAGCGCCACAATCACATCGGCCTGTTGCGGCGGCGCATCCGTATAAATTTTACGCAGCACAAGCAGCGCATCCTGCGCCTTGCGGGAATCCGAGGCAACAAAGGCTATTTTATTATATGCCATAGTGGACCTGACCGCTGGGGCAATTCTTATTGCAGTTAACGCATTTCAGAACGCATTTAATACGGGGAAAGAATGGCTTTGTCTATTATTGCGCAACGCGAAACCGCCAGGCCAGAACCATATCTGCTGTTTTCCGGTATTAAAGATCGCGGCGATAGGTTGCCATAAAGTCCTTGAGCGTATCCAGCCCGGCAATTGTGTTGGCCAATTGGCGGAAAGCCACGCCATTATTCGAGCTGGAGCGGCTGATTACATCAAAACTGTCTGCATAAGAGCTGGTGGCCATTTGCGCGTCAAAGCGCGTGCGTAATTTGTCCAGCCCGGCCTGCTGCCCCGCCAGCGCATAAGCGATGGCAGCCCGCATGACGCGCCCCTGAATGGCCGCATCCAGCGACTTGTCGGCCGGTTGTGGGCCAGCGTCTGCCAGAACCTTTTCCAGACTATTCGCCGCCATTGGCCAATCCTGCGCGGCCCAATAAATATCCGCGCGCAGCAGATTGGCCTCAAGAGCATCAAGACCGGTAATCAGTTCCAATGCCTGTTCAAATTCTGAAAGTTCCGCCAGTGCCCGTCCTTCGAGAATCAACCGCTTGAAAGTCAGATCTTCCGGAAGTCTGGTCTGGCGCGTGCGCCGGATGGTATCCAGCGCCTTGTCCGGTTGCTTGTCCAGCAATTGAATAACAGCAAGACGCACGGCGACCTGGGCTTTTGCTGTGCCCTCAAGACGGAACCGCACCTGATGATCAAGCAGTTCAATTGCTTCATCCAGCAGATCAACTGCTACCAGCCGCTCTCCCAGACGCCGGATCATTTCGTCGCCATCCGTGCCGAGCGGCGTTAATTCGCGAAAATCATAATATAATGCCAGCGCCTTGATTGCCGACATGGCATCAGAGCCATTCCGCAAATAAAGATCAGCAAAAATTTCATTCATGCTGTCGGTTATGCGTGAAGATCGTTCCGAACCGGGATAGTATGTAACCGCACTGCGCATCACATTAAGAGCATCCCGATACGCCTCATTCGCGGCATAACGCATGCCCAGTGATTCAAGAATTTTCAGTTCGACGTCATCCCCTCTCCAGGCATATCGAAGCCCTTCAAGCTGTTCGATCGCCTCGGCATTATCCAGACTTCCCATTTTATTCAACAGCAACAGACGAGAAAGACGCGCGGGAATTTCACTGGGCCGGTAATGCGTGGCAATCACTTTATCGTACGTATCCAGAGCTTCGTCATTTTTTCCACGGACCTCCAGAAGATTGGCCTGGAGTAACCGCCCCTCGCTGGCCATCTGTGGAGAAAGGGTGTCAACTTTTACGTTGTTCAGCTCACGTTGCGCGCGTTCGTTTTCTCCAACGCCAAGCGCTGCCTTGCCGGCCAATATCCGCATTTCTGCGCGAATTTCCGGTGAATATTTACCCATAACCGCAAGACCGCTATCAAACGCAATGAGGGATTCTTTCCACGCATTCTGGCGCGCCTTGACGGCACCAAGCCATAATTTTGCATGAGAATCATTTCTTAATCCGTTATCTGACAGATCCTGGACCGCCTCATTCAAACGTCCCAGGTAAAAATTTGTTACTCCGGATATCCCTCTATAATAGGGATCATTGATGATGTTGGCGTCTTCGCCTGCCATGATATTCAGAACACCGCGCGCTTCTGCTTCCAGACCGTACGCTATGTAAAATTGTGCAAGATTCATTTGCGCACTTTTGCGTTCAGCCAGTTGCGTAGCGGCAACATTGGCGCGCAGTTGATCCCGTGTTGAAGCAAAGCTCGCTTCCGGGGCCCGCTTCCAGCGTTCAAAATCCATAAAGGCCGGCGCCTGGGGGGTGATTTTGGCGCTGCCCCCGTTGCCAAGCGAACGCACAAGATCGTCAGATATCTGCAAACCTGATGTAGCGGTAATCGCAACAGATCCCGGTTCCGCAGTAACCTTTAATCGATCTGAATGCGCCACCACAGCGACGCCCTGACTGGTACTCAATAATTCAAAATCAACATATTTACGATTTTCGACGACCGCCTGCGTTGCCTCCAGAACGGGTGAAATCAAAATCGTATCGCCCACGGATGGATCAATCACCGAAAATGGACCTGTCGGTGTGCCCGCACGCACCCGCACCATTCCATTTGGTTCCGCTTCGGGTTCGCGCATAACAGGCAGTATGCCATCAGGTATGCCTGCCTCAGGCAAAAGATCAATCTGCCAGACAGCATGTCGGCGTACAACACGCGGCAGATAACCGGGAACAACCTTGAATGCCAGTACAGTTGCTTCTTCATCCTCAAGCTGTTCGCCATTAATAATCACGTCATGTTTCAAAAGCGACACGATTGATAAATCAACACGCGCTGGCTTATCAAACACAACCCACAAATATTCCCCACGCAAGAAAACCGCGCCGGCCACATCTTTTGGAAATGGGAATCGCATCCGCAACCCGCCGGCAATTTCCTTTACCCGCATTTCAAATTCAATTTTACCATCATCCCGAATGGATGCCTGTTTTTCATCCTCAATTGCCTTGGCTTTAGACAGCGCTTCACTAATCGCTTTATCTTCCTGAATTTTTTTGTTGTCACGCTCTGCGGCAAGTGCCGCTTCACGATCCGCTTCAGCGGCTTTATCGCTTCGTTCCGATACAATTTTAGCCGCCGCGACTATTACCTTCGGATCTTTATTTTCTTTTTCTGCAATCACCGGCTTTTCGCGTGGTAAAACCGGCTTTATTTCGACAGCTTTCTTATCCCCGGAAGCTGGCTTAAACAGATCAATGACAACAAGCCTGTCAAATTGAGATGCCTTCAATACAAATTCCTGACGAAGCGGAAAGTGCACCTCTCTGCCATTCTTACCCACAACAGCCTTGCCAACAAAATCACCAAGCTTCTTTGTAACCTCGGCATATTTTGTAGTGAATGGCTTGTCAAAAACCACGTGTAAATTCTTGCCCTTTATTTCAGCGCGATAAGCCGTTTTTGAGGGCCATTCAAATACAATGCGTCCATAATCAGTATGAACACCGGCGCGTGTGTTAATTACCTGTTGCGCCATGGCCGGCACGCAAAGCGCAACCATGCCAAGTATGGCCAGAAACCCTCTCATAATTAATATCCGCGCAAGATACATCATGCGCCGATTTCCCTGATTATAAGCTCGATAAGATCATCAGCCGTTCCGGATTTTGTGACCTCGATTGCATGCCCAACTGGAATAACTGATAACTCCAAACCACTTTTAGAAAATAGATTTCTAATAGTCAGTGCACGGCTTAAAGACAGTTCCCATAATGATCCATATGATTCATTCGCTGATAACGCATCAGGTTCTATCTGTGCGGAATACACATGCACTTCAACGCGATTCTTGATTGACGCAAGGGATTGACCCATAGCCTCAATCACCGCTTTTGCGCCCGGAACAGGCTGTGTGTCGCCTTGTTGAAAAAGCAATCCTACCGGCATCGCAATAACGATACGATCTTCTCTGCTATGCACCCGCGCATTGGAAAGCACTGGGTGATTTCGAAATTTTTCACGGATGACTGCTTCCAGATATCCCAGATCAATTCCCTTAGGCTCCAGCACGCGCAATGGACGGCTGTCTTTGTCAATTTCCAGAATGGCCCGCTCTCGACCTGGTGAAAGTTCGTCGCTCAACCCGCTGACAATTGATTTCCATGCCTGGGTTTGCAAGTTCGACATGCTAAACAGCATTACAAAAAAGGCCAGCATTAACGACATAAGATCACTAAACGTCACCATCCAGGCCTGATTGGTTTCAGGGGGCGGCGCTGTGGGGCCAATCTCATCCACGTCAGAGGGGAAATGATCATTGATCATTGTATTTATTTACCCCCGGCCGCCGCGCCATTATCGGGCGCCGAAATTGCGTAAAATGCAACTTCAATCATGGGCGTATCAGCTTCCAAAATTACAGTGGAAATAGATTTCGGCGAAACATCCGCTTCTATCAATGTTCGCGCAAATCGACTGGCCTGACGAATTATAACTGGTGATTCAAATGTATTTCGCTCATCACTTTCAGAAAATTCCTGAGCGTTTCCGATAACACGAATTTCTACCATAGGCAGCGCAATACTCGCGTCCGGCCTCGTCATTGCTTTTGCAAGATCCCTGATCATTAACAGACCATCAGGGCTCAACACCCCGGTGCGCGATACAAAAATCTTTTCTCTTTCCAGACGAACCATCAGGGTTCCGTCCTGTTGCTGAATCATTTTCACTTCACCGGCGGTATCCCCCCCACGAATGGTACTGATCACTGCGTCCAGGTATGCCTGATCCCTAATGACGATCCCGGTTTGTGATGAAATAATTCCAACGCTTCTGGCAAGCTCGGATTTAGAAAATTTCTCGGTAAGACTGCTGACTGTTGAATCAACTTTAGACGGGTCATTGGAAGACAAACTAAACAGCATGACAAAAAAAGTCAGCATCAGCGCCATAAGATCACTGAACGTAACCAGCCATCCCTGCCGGATTACTGGCGGTTTGGAAATATAAATTCCAGCATCATCAATCATGATTTATGTCGCCATTATCCCTGACAAATACGCTCATAACGTATCGAACAATGCATCTATATCATCTTGATCATTCGCAACACTCGTCATCTGAGGACCATTTAACAGTGATGCCGCCCCTGCTTTATCCTCACTCACCGTTTCATCCATACCAGGAAACAGCGCAACAAGTTTTGTTACCCGTGATTCAATACCTTGCAGGGTATTCACGACCTTGCTAATGCGTTGTCCGGTGATGTCCTGAAAATTTGACGCCTCATAAATTTTCACCACTAACGCTTCCAGCGCCGCAGCATCGGAACCTGTCAGACTGCTGCAAATGCTCTCTAACTTCTCAACTGAATCGAGAATTGTATTCGTCGCTTCTTCTGTCGCGGCAACAACAGCATCCAGCTCGTCCGTGGCTTCCGGTATGTCAACCTCCCGCATCGCATTTGGACGAATGCTTGAAATTTCCCTGCGGGCATTTCCAATAAATTCCTGCATCTCATTAAACTGGATGCGTAGCGTATTCAGATCCGGTTCAACCGCATCATCCAGAATTGAAAAAATATTTCTTAATATATTTCCAAGCTGATCCACAGAAATTGCATCACCGGATGACTGGCGAATTGCCGCCATCTGATCTGACAATATGGATTCAAATTTGGCGCTTTTCATATTCCCGCTCCTGAACACATTACTATTTTTTACAAAGGTTATCCGGTCGAGCCCGGTAGTTTTTTCTGCTGCGCCATTTCCACGGTTAAACGTTTAGCCGCATCAGCGTTCATTTTACTCAGCACCTCAGCCATCTTTGATTCATCCATTCGCTTGGCAACCGCCAGCAGCACAGGCATATCCAACTGATCAAATATCGCCGCTGCGCTTTTGGGTTTCATGCTTTCATAAACCTGAACAAGCTTGGCCAGACGCTCTTCTTCCTGCTTGTCGAAGCGCTCGATAAGTACTGATACGCTGGTTTCAATCTCTTTTAATCGCGCAATACGTTCGTCCACGCGTTTTTCTGCGGCTGTCAAAAGCGCTTCTCGAGTTTCAAGTTTTTTGTATTGACGATCAAGCTCCTCGCGCCGATCAGATAATTTTTGCAAAAGCGCCACTTCTGACTCACTCATCGACGAAATATCGTTTGGATCGCTTGGCTTTGCCGGTTCCTTTTCAGGCTGCTCCTTTGCCTCTTTCTTGACGTCTTCCTTAACGGGCGTCTCGGCTTTTGCTTCCGAAACGCCCGCTTGAAATTCAGCGACACCCGTCCAGATTCCATCAACTTTCAGGCCAAATAACAGCGCGATCGCCAGCATCAGAACTGGCAGAAGCCGAATTCGATCCAAAGCTTTATTGGCCAGTTCCTGCATTACCGCATCGCCCGTAAAGCAACCCGAAGGTCGTTATCAGTTGCGTTTTCCTTTACCGGGGATTTTGTTTTTACTTCTGCTGCATCTGGCGATGGCGCATTATTGCGTTCAAACTGTCTGCGAAAATTATCATCAAGGCGCGATAACGCTTCAAGCGGGCCGGGATTTTGCACTGGCTGCCGCCTTGATGATCGCGCATCGGTTAATCTGTTCGCAATATTGTTACCAGATTCAACAATCATGCCCAGCTCATCCGCAATCGCCCGGCCAGATTTAATTTTTTCGCCCAATTCGTCCGCAATTGATTTCGTGTTTCGCCGCAGACTCTCCATGCTGATACGGGCTTTATCGGTTGTTTCATTAAGAGAGCGTACAACATTGTGCATATCATTCTGCCCATGACGAAGCGCCGCAAGGCGGCGATTTAGAATAAAGCAATATCCAATCGTCACCACGAGTAGAACAGCAACCAGGCTTTCCAATATCAATCCTACGGGCATTAAAGCCTCCTGTAATTAAGCCGGAACGGTGCTTTTGATCGTATCGCTGATCCGAACGGCGATTTTGTTGCCTAATCGTCCCATTTTACCGTTCAACAGATTTACATTGCCGCATCGCATCCGAATATTGGCGTCAGGTCCGCAATTCAGCATCACAGTTTGACCGACCTGAAAATTCATGACTTCGCCAAGTGTTATTGCCTGTTCATCAAGCACTGCCTCAATAGGAATTTCCGTATTCCATAATTCTGTCGCCAAGTGGTTTTCCCAGATCGAATCCCGGCCAAATTTTTCACCCATAAACATTTGCAACAGCAGTTCACGAATGGGTTCAAGTGTCGCATATGGCAACACAAGTTCTATACGGCCGCCGCGATCTTCCATATCAATCCGTAAACGTACTAAAATTGCGGCATTCGCCGGTCTTGCAATTGCAGCAAATCGCGGATTGGTCTCCATGCGATCGAGCTTGAATGTTACGGGTGACAATGGCTCAAAGGCTGCTGACATATCTTCCAGCACCACCTCGATCATTCTTTCGACCAGAGAGCGTTCGATTGTCGTATAGGGACGCCCCTCGATGCGCATCGCAGCCGTTCCGCGCCGTCCCCCCAACAGAACGTCAACGATGGAATAAATCAGATTGGAATCTACCGTAAATAGCCCATAATTATCCCATTCTTCCGCACGGTGCACCGCAAGGATCGCTGGCAGTGGAATCGAATTAAGATAATCACCAAAACGCACCGAAGTAATATTATCCAGGCTGACTTCAACATTATCAGATGTAAAATTGCGCAATGACGTGGTCATCATGCGCACCAGACGGTCAAAGACAATTTCCAGCATTGGCAGACGCTCGTAAGACACAAGCGCCGAGTTAATCATCGCCTTGATGCCATTACGGTCTTCGTCACCGGAATCGTCACCGTCAAATCCCAGAAGGCTGTCAATTTCGTCCTGATTCAGAACGCGACCGACCACGCCTCCGGTAGGGTCATCTTCCTTGTCCGCCATCGCCTCCCATTCGGAAGCAATGTCACCGTCTTTGGTGCCATCTGCGGCATCGTCGCCCGCCATTTCAGCCTCCCACTGGGCGGCTATGGCGTCGTCATCCAGTTCTTCAACATCCGCCATTGCGACAGAATATCCTTTTCCTAATTAACAAAATTATTGAATCAGCATTTCCTTGAACAGAACGTCCTTAACCTTTAGCGGTTGCACAGAAAGATTTATGCGTTGCAATAATTCTTCTTTAAGGCGCACCATTCCGGCTGATCCGGATAAATCCTCAACACGCATTTCACGCAGGAAAACCTGAAAATTATCCACAACACGCGGCATTAACGGTTCCAGTTCGACCTGTTCCTTTTCGCTTTCCAGCTCCAGCGCTATGCGAATTTTCAGATAGACTTCTTTCTTTCCGGTATTATTCAGATTGACCAAAATTTCCGGAAGTTCAAAAAATACTGCTTTTTTCTCACCCTCGGGGTGCTCTTCACCGGCTTCGGCATGCACCTCTTCTGATGCGCCAAACATTCCCATAAAGTAGGCGCCTGTAGTGCCACCGATTAAAAGTACAATCAGTGGCAACACGATATACAGAACGATAACCTTGCCCGGCATTCGCTTTTTCACTGATTCAAGTGATAAAGCTTCTCCCTCGGCAGAGGCCTCTGCTTCCTCATCTGTCTTTTTAGTTTTTTCCGCTGGCTTTGCCATTTATAAACCTGTTTTCTGCCTGATGTCGGGCATGGCGTCGCGATGCCTGCACCCTGGATTCAGCCACGAAATTTTCGCGCTCTTAACTGTCCTCAGGCTAGACATTAAGGGTAAAGGAAACCTTTCTTTTTTGTGTTTTACGCATGAAAGAAGGTAATTTTTGCCGGGTAACTTAATCTGTTTTACCGCGCCGGTTTTCGCGCGCCCCGTCTAAATCCTCAGAAATCCTTGGGTTTTCTTACTTTTTGTCTTTGGCATGGCAAATGCAAGTGTTCTGGCACGCATTGCATTAGACCCCTTAACGGCAGAAGCCTCAGGACAAAATGGAAAACGCATTTCTCGTAAGCCTGTCCCACCTCAGCTCGCTCAAGCGGGAGATGGATGTTATTGCCAACAATCTGGCGAATGTTAACACCGACGCATTTAAATCAGAGAGTGTACTGTTTGAAGAGTTTATATCTCCTATGGCGGAAGGCGATGCCAAGGCCTCGGACGTTTCATTTGTGCTTGATTATGGCCTGGTTAGAAACCTTGCTGTGGGCAATCTGGTGCAAACCGGCAGTCCGCTGGACGTTGCGAACAATGGCGAAGGTTATTTCGCTGTTCAGTATAAGGATGAGATTGCCTACACACGGAACGGTAATTTTAGCCTGAGCAGTACCGGTGAGCTGGTCACGCCCGATGGGCATAATGTATTAAATGCCGATTTGAATCCTATAAAGATCCCGCCCGGTTCGGAACTGCCCAATATTGCCACTGACGGTACTATTTCCGGCCCCGGCCTTCCCATACAGAAACTGGGTGTGTTCAGTTTTGAAGATCAGCAGGCGCTTAAGAAGATCGGCGCCAATCTTTTCCTTACGCAAGAGGAAAGAACCCAGACCCCCAGGGGGAAAATTACGCTTGTTCAGGGCAGTGTTGAAACCTCGAACGTTCAGGCGGTATCAGAAATCACCCGCATGATTGAAGTAATGCGTAAATATCAGTCCGCCGCAAAACTTACAGAAACCGAGGATGAATTAACCCGCAAGGCCATCGATCAGCTATCCCGGGTCCGCTAGTTAAAAGCATTGTTAACCGACATTAACAGATTCAATAGAAGGTTCGCCAAATGAAATCTCTCAATATCGCATCCACCGGCATGCTGGCGCAGCAACTGAATGTCGAAGTGATTTCAAACAATATTGCAAACATGAACACCACCGGCTTCAAACGCCAGC
>CAMTVX010000002.1:0-26373 GCA_947085295.1 uncultured Alphaproteobacteria bacterium
TGCCGCGTCGCTTCGCTCCTCGCAAAGACAAAGAGGAAGCATGTGCTTCAATCCTTTCACAAAATCCTCCAGTAATCATACGCCTGAATCAAAAAAGGCCGCCCAAATGAGCGGCCTTTTTTTTGCCTGGTGAATATCAGGCTTCGAATTTGAAGTGCTTCAGCGCTTCGCGGTCCACAACGGGGGCGCGCTTGGTGCCGTGGGTTAGCTTCACAGAGCCGGTCTTGCGTTCGAACGGATCCTTGAGGCCGATCTTCTTGGAGTATTCACGGATTTCCGGGATCACATGTTCGCCCAGCAACTGCATGCTGCGCAGGCGATCTTCGTTACCAACCGGGCCCTGCACCGCAAAGAAAGTGAGTGTGCCCGGACGGATCACATCCAGAATCTGCTTGATCTTGGGAATAACCGATTTCGGCGTTCCGATAAGCAGTTGCAGATTGCGCTGACCTTTTTCGAAACCTTTGACGAGCTTCGCGCGCACATCATCATAATTGGTCTCTTTTGGCGCGTCATCATCACCGCCGGCCATCTTTTCGCGGTTCACACCCAGCCAGCTACCGCCCGGCTGTTTCGCCAGATTGCGGATTGCACCCTTGGAGTTATACCCTGGCGGCAGCGTGTATTGCGGCGCCGAGAAGGCGTTCTGTCCGCCGCCAAACACGAAGCCACGGCCCAGTTCCTGCGCCTTTTCTTCGGTATCGGCGAGGAAGGTGGGCACCAGATAACCGAAATTTTCCGGTCCAGCCTGATAGCCATTCTGCGCTGCCTGTTCGGCGTAGAAATCCCACAGATCGCACGTCGGTCCAAGTGAAGTGCCAAGACCGATATAGGGATACGCATGATCGGCGCACCACAATACGGTTTCAGGGCTGAGCACGCCCGGGATCCACATCTGCGGATGCGGTTCCTGGAACGGCCGCACCCAGGGGTTTACGTGCCGATAATGGAAATGCTTGCCTTCATAGCGCCACGGGCCGGGCTTGGTCCAGGCCTGGAGGATGAAGTCGTGCGCTTCGTTGAACATCTCACGATTGTAGGCAGGATTGGCATTGTTGAAATATTGTTCTGAACCCGCACCGCGCACCCAGCCTGTTACCAGACGGCCGCGCGAAATGAGATCAATTTCAGCAAGCTCTTCCGCCATGCGCAGCGGATGCTTGATCACCGGCAACGGATTGCCGATCAGCACGATTTTGACCTTCTTCGTGATGCGCGCCAGAATCGCCGCTTCCACGTTTAGGACGTTACCCATGCAGAACGGGTTGCCGTGATGCTCATTCAGGGCAACCGCATCAAAGCCCTGCTCTTCAGCGTAACAGGCTTCATCGAGAAAATGATTGTAGTCGTCGGAACCTTTCTGGCGGTCGAAATGCGTGTTGGGCACCGCAAAAAACGCCTTGTTCTTAAGAACGACGTCTTCGTCGATATGGCGGTAGGGACGTTCGGTAAAGTACGCTATTTTCATGTTCGTTTCCTCTGTCTCGTTTGGCTCAGAGTCGTATGAGAATACTACCCCTGCGGATTTAGCTGGCCAGGAATTGTTTCAGTGCGGCAACAAACTCTGCCGATTTTTCGATCTCGGGCCGATGACCCGCATCCTTGATTTCCACCAGCTTGGCGCTGGGGATGGCCTTTTGATAGGCTTCCACGCAACCGCGCGGTGTGAAATTATCCTTGGTGCCCCAAACCAGCAGCGTCTTGATGCCGGTTACGCCCTGCAACAGATGCGGCAGGCTGGGATTGAACATAAACGGTTCCCAGCCAATACGCGCAGTTTCCGCGCGCGCATCTTCAAAGTTTTCGAATTGTTCCGGTGACATTTCCCCGCCATAAATTTTCAGAAATTCCGGCGTATTGAACGGGTCGGCAACGGTCGCGCGCAAATGGGTGCGCATGGACATGGCGATAAAATCGGCGATGAAACCTTTTTCCGGCCGGATACCCATCGGGCCAACCAGCGCCATATGTCCAAAAATATCAGGATTAGACGCCGCCATTTCTGCAGCGATATAGGCGCCCGCGGAAAACGCAACCACATCCACCTGCCCCAGCTTCAATTCGCGCAGCACCCGCGCATAATATCCTCCAAGATCGCGATAGCTGCGAATCCAGTCGATACGTGGGGATTTATCAAATCCAGGCTGGCGCGGGATAATAAACTGACGTTCCCCTGCCAGCGTCTCGTTCCATCCCATCCAGCCGGGATATCCAAGCTCGTCATGCAGCATAAGCAGCGGCTTGCCAGATCCACCACGAACGATCGCAAGCTCATGTCCGCCCAGTTTCTCACTCTTTTCAGTAACGTTAGCCAATGAACCTTCCTCCCTGCTGCTGTACTCCGGGGCTTTATCCCGGTTAGTATTTACGGAATTTCGGATCTGCAAAATGAAAACTGTTCGTGCTGATTCCGAAAACCAAATCTCTTATACGGAATTGAACAGATTTTCGAACGAATATTCAACTAAAAAATATTGCTCGATCTATCAATAAGCAAAACCGCCAGTTTTATTGGCAAAACAGTCAATAAAAACACACCCCGTGTGGGAATCGGAATCAGTTTTTGGTCCCAGTTGCATTCAGATCGGACCAGTCCCGCTTCACGCCCACCAGCAATAAAAATGGCGCGGCAATAAAAATCGATGAATAGGTGCCGATAAAAATTCCCCAGATCATGGCGAATGTAAAACCCCGGATCACTTCACCGCCAAAAATGAACAGCACGGTCAACGCCACCAGCGTTGTAAACGCTGTCATTGTGGTGCGGCTAAGCGTTTCGTTAATCGCCAGGTTGAGCAACTGATCCAGCGGCATTTTTTTGTATTTGCGCAGGTTCTCGCGCACCCGGTCATACACCACCACGGTATCGTTCATGGAATAGCCGACAATGGTCAGGATCGCCGCAACGATCGCCAGATTGAATTCCAGTTGCAGCAGTGAAAAAATACCGATGGTCATGGCCACGTCATGCACCAGCGCAATCACCGAGCCAACGCCAAACTGCCACTCAAACCTGAACCAAACATAAATCAGCATCGCGCCAACGGCCAGCAGCACCGCAAGCACGCCTGCATTGACCAGATCACTGCTGACCTTCGGCCCCACCAGTTCTATGCGGCGATACGTAACCGGCGCGCCATAGTCCTTGTCCAGCGCGGCTTTAACGTCGGCGACAGCTTTTTGCTGCAACTGTTCGCCGCCTGCGCTCTGTTCCAGCCGGATCAGCACCGCATTATCGCTGCCAAATGTCTGTACCGCCACTTCGCCAAGCCCAAGAGCCCCGACAATAGTCCGTATACGTCCCACATCCGCTGGCGCTTCCGTTCCAATTTCAATCATGGTGCCGCCGCGAAAATCAATGCCGTAATTCAGGCCCACAGTCAGATACAAAACGACTGATATGACCGTAAGCAGGCCGGAAAGCGCAAAGGTAATATTGCGCATACCGATGAACGGAAAATTGGTTTGTAGCGGAACAAGTTTCAGACGGAACATAAGTTTTCTCTCTTTAGCGCAGTTGCAGTATGGTCCACTGATACATGGTTTTTCAAAGTCCCACCCTCTTCGTCATCGCGAGCGAAGCGTGGCGATCCAGAGTCTCAAACTCAGGCTTTCGCGTGAGACTCTGGATTGCCGCGTCGCTTCGCTCCTCGCAATGACAAACAATGGGGCCCGGCACGTCACTCTAAAATCATCGCGCATTAAATATTAATCTGCTTTGGCTTGCGGTAGCGCAGATATTGCGTGATGATAAATCTGGTTACCGTGACCGCTGTATAAACCGATGTCATCACCCCGATCATCAGCGTCACCGCAAAGCCGCGTACCGGTCCCGACCCGACCTGAAACATGATCACTGTTGCGATGAAGGTCGTAATGTTGGCGTCCAGAATGGTGCCATAGGCGCGATCAAAGCCCGCCTGAACCGCACTCAATGGGGTTTTCCCGTTCCTGGTTTCTTCGCGGATACGCTCATAAATCAGCACATTCGCGTCCACTGCCATGCCCATTGTCAGAACGATCCCCGCAATACCCGGCAAGGTCAGCGTAGACTGCAACAGGGTCAGCGCCGCACTTATTAAAATAATGTTCATGATAAGCGACAGATTGGCGAACATCCCAAACAGACCGTAGGTCAGCACCATATAAATCGCCACCGCTACAAAGCCGATTATGGCCGCGTTACGTCCTTCGCGCACAGAATCCGCGCCAAGCTCCGCGCCCACCGTGCGTTCCTCAATCACCAGCAGCGGCGCCGGCAATGCGCCCGCGCGCAGCAGGATCGACAAATCATTGGCTTCCTGATAGGTAAAATTTCCGCTGATCTGGCCAGACCCGCCCAATATCGCCGAACGGATTACCGGCGCGCTTACAACGCGCCCGTCCAGTACGATGGCGAACGGCTTGCCGACATTCGCCTTGGTGACTTCTGCAAACTTTTTGCCGCCCACAGTATCGAAGCGAAAATTAACAACCGGCTCATTGGTCTGACTATCGGTTGAAGGTTGCGCGTCAACCAGATTTTCTCCGCTGACCATGATCTGCTTGCGCACCACAAATTCAGGCGAGCCTTCTTCATCCGACGGCAGAATATCGGAACCGATTGGCATCCGTCCGCTTTTGGCTTCGGCGGCGGAAATCGTCGGATCCAGCAAGCGGAAGCTCAGCTTCGCTGTTTTGCCAAGCATTGCTTTAAGGTGTTCAGGATTATCCAGGCCCGGCACCTGCACCAGAATGCGGTCCTCGCCCTGACGCTGGATCGTGGATTCCTTATTGCCCAGTTCATCAATGCGACGGCGCACAATTTCGATGGATTGCTGCACCGCCGCTGTGCGTCTACGGACCAGCGCGTCATCATTCAGGCGCACTTCTATCAGTTGCGATTCCGGCGTGGTGATATCCAGTTCCGGCGTCTCGCCGCCGATAATGCCAAGCACAGCCACGCCGCCGCCATTCAATTCCTTGATCCGCTCGCGCGCGCTGTCGAATTGCCCGGCATCGCGGACCTGTACCTGCAACACACCCTCACGAACACTCAGCTTTTTGTAACCAATACGATCCTTGCGCAACGCCACACGCACTTCTTCGGTCAGCGATTGCATCCGCTCATTGATGACCGCCTTTACATCCACTTCCAGCAGCAGATGCGATCCGCCCTGCAAATCAAGCCCCAGATTGATCTGCTGTTTGGGCATCCAGTCCGGCAGGCGCGCCAATGTCGCGTCGCTCAGCAGATTAGGCACAGCGTAATAGCTACTGCCGATCAGAAGCATAAGGATAACCGCTATTTTCCAGCGGGCAAAATACAGCATTATAAATCCCTAACCAGGCGTGATCATTTTGTGTCGGAAGCGGTTGGCTCGCCTTTTGCCCGCACACTGGTCAAAGTGCTTGTCACAACGCGAACTTTTATACCATCGGCGATCTCAACCACGACCTCACCGTCATCCTGAACCTTGCTGACCTTGCCGACGATGCCGCCTGCGGTCACAACCGTATCCCCGCGACGTACCGCCGTAATCATCGCCTGATGATCCTTGAGGCGTTTTTGCTGGGGCCGGATCAGAAAGAAATACAGAATACCAAATACAAGTACGAGCGGCGCAGCGGCCTCGATGAAAGAGGTGGCGCTGGCAGCGGTTTGGGCAAAGGCTGGACTGATGAACATTGTTAACTCCTTTAGCAACGCGCCGGACTATAACGATCCTGGCCCAACTTGCAAACCACGGGTTGACCGCCAGCCCCGGATATCGTCATGTTCGGCGTTTATCACCTCCTCCTGTGTGGAATAGCATGAGCATTGAAAAACTGACCCCGGTTCTGTTGCGTATTGCCGAGGCGCTGGAACGACTTAGCCCGCCCAGACCGCCTGCCCCCAGCCTGTCTGAAGCAGACGGCTTTGTATGGCACGCCAATGGCGAAAGATTGGAGCCAGTGCCCAATATCAGCCGGGTTCCGCTGCAATTGCTGCGAGGCATTGATCATGTGCGGGATTTACTGCTGGAAAACACCAGCCGCTTTGCCCAGGGGCTGCCTGCCAATAATACCCTGCTGTGGGGGGCGCGTGGCATGGGTAAAAGCTCACTGGTCAAGGCCGTGCACGCCGCTGTCAACGCCAAAACCCCCGGCGCGCTGGCGCTGATCGAAATTCACCGCGAGGAAATCGACACCCTGCCGCTTCTGATGGGGCGTCTGCGCGAATCACCCCGGCAATGCCTGCTGTTTTGCGATGACCTGTCGTTCGATGCCGCCGATACCAGCTATAAATCGCTGAAAGCTGTGCTGGAAGGCGGCATCGAAGGTCGCCCGCCCGCCGTGCTGTTCTACGCCACATCCAACCGGCGTCATCTGATGCCGCGCGAAATGGTGGAAAATGAACGCTCCACCGCCATCAATCCCTCCGAAGCGGTGGAGGAAAAGGTTTCCCTGTCCGATCGTTTCGGCCTGTGGCTGGGTTTTCACGCATGCAGCCAGCAGGATTATCTGGACATGATTGCTGGCTATGTCGCGCATTACAAACTTTCGGTCCCTGAATCCGAATGGCGCGCCGAGGCGATTGAGTGGGCCGCCACCCGTGGCGCCCGCTCCGGCCGCGTCGCCTCGCAATATATCCAGCATCTGGCAGGCCGCCTGGGGCAGAAGCTGAATTAACCCCCCACCAGCAGTGGTTTTGGGTCGATGGCTTTTGCACCCTTGCGGACTTCGAAGTGTAATTGATCCTGGGTTACACCGCCGCTGCGGCCGGCCTTGGCGATCACCTGTCCGCGTCTGACCACGGCGCCCTTTTCCACCAGCAGTTCCGAATTATGCGCATAGGCGGTAATCCAGCCACCCCCATGACGGACCAAAATCAGATTACCATAACCGCGCAGGCCATTGCCCGCATAGGACACCTGTCCGTCGCCCGCCGCAACGACCGGCCCGTTTGGAGGCATCGCAATATTAATTCCGTCATTGTGCAGCCCGTTTGGTTTGGGTCCGAAGTCCGACAGGATCGGACCTCTTGCAGGCCACAAAAAACGCACCACTCTGGATTCAGGCGCAGGCGTTGCGACGGGCGCCGCAGCAGGCAGGGCCGCCGTTTTTTTCTGCACCTCGATGGGTTTGCGCACGGGCGCGCGCGGTGGCAGTGCGGGAACCGCTTCATCTTCCATTGTAAGCCCGCCCGTCTGATCGCCACCTGCATCTGGCGTCGGCACCACAGGCGCGGGATTGTTAGCCAGAATAGTATTCTGCGATGGTGACGGTGCTGGCTTAACTCCCGCCACAGGTTTTGCATGCATGGAAACGGCTGGAGGCAGCGCGCTGGATGCAATCTGATTTTGCGAACCGGCAGAAGCCGCCGACGGCGCGCCCGGCTGTGCTGGCAACCGCAAAACCTGTCCGGGTTTTATGATGAATGGCGGCGCCAGATTATTGGCCTCCACAAGGGCCTGCAGCGCGGTCTGGTGATAGCGCGATATGGCGTAGAGCGTATCGCCGGGTTGCACAACGACATTACCCTGCGCCTGACTGCCCGCCGGATATTCCGAAACAGGCGCACCGGCCCCACCAATAATCAATGGCGCAGGCGTACCGCGCGGCGCGCATGCCCACAGCCCCGGCGCCAGCAGCACAGCCAGAAGGATATTAATTCGAATGCGGAGCATTTTTCTCCCACTCGCCCGTTATTTGTTCAATTCCTGCCGGGCCGACAGGCCATCCACCGCGATTCCAGGCACCATCGGCACAAACCGCACAGGCAATAATTCTTCCACATCATAACCGGATTCGCTGCGGGTTATGCGTACAATATTCTGTGTATCAAAAGTCGGTCCAATCGGGATCAGCATAAAGCCGCCCACCGCCAACTGTTCCAGCAACAAGGGCGGGGGTTCCTGCGCCGCTGCCGTTACCAGAATGCGCTGAAATGGGGCCTGTTCCGGCCAGCCCTTATACCCGTCCCCCAGCCGCGTCGAAATTGTATGAAGCCCCAGTTCCCTGAAACACGCCTCGGCGGTTTGCAGCAGCGAGCGGTGCCGCTCAATCGTATAGACCCTGCGGCACAGCATCGCCAGCACCGCCGCCTGATAGCCGGAACCCGTGCCGACCTCCAGCACCACCATGCGCTTGTTCAGCTTCAACTCCTGGCTCATGAATCCGACAATATAGGGCTGACTGATGGTTTGGCCCTGACCGATAGGCAGCGCGATATTTTCATAGGCACGTTCGCGCAACGCCTCAGGCATAAATATCTCACGCGGGGTGCGTTCAATCGCCACCAGCACCGCGCGGTTGGTTACGCCCTGACGGCGCAGCTCCATGATCAGTTTGATTCTGGCCGCTTCCAGATCGCGCATGCCCGCCCCCTTCGCGTTGCGATCAGCCCGCAAACTCCTTGCGCAGCGAACGCAGTGTTTGTGTGTGCGTCAAATCCAGATGCAGCGGCGTGACCGAAATATTGCCCGCATAAATCGCATGCAGATCAGTGCCCGCCGAAGGATTGCTGCGGACGCGCTGAAACCCGGTCCAGTAATAAGGGATGCCGCGACGATCCACGCGTTTATCCATTTCCAGCAGCGATTGATCGCGCCGCCCCTGACTGGTGATTTCCACTGGCAATGCGTCTGCAACCTCTGCGTCGGGGAAATTGATATTGATCAGCACGTCTTTGGGCCAGCCCGCTTTGATCAGCTTACGGATGATCGGCGGCGCGTGGTGCTCCGCCGTCGCCCATTTGATCACGGGGGAATCGCTGAACCCCCATGTCTGGCTAAGCGCGATGCTTGGCACGCCCAATACGGTGCCTTCCATCGCCGCCGCGATGGTGCCGGAATAGGTCACGTCATCGGCAATGTTGGCGCCACGGTTCACACCAGACAGCAGCAGATCCGGCAAATTGTCCTTCATGATATCGGCAATCGCCAGCACCACACAGTCGGTGGGCGTCCCGGAAACCGCAAATTTGCGTTTGCTGATCTGGCGCAGGCGCAACGGATGATGCAGGGTCAGCGAATGTGACGCGCCACTCTGTTCGGTTTCGGGCGCGACAATCCAGATATCATCGGTCAATTGCCGGGCAATGCGCTCCAGGCATTTCAGTCCCGGCGCATTGATGCCGTCATCGTTCGACAGCAGAATGCGCGGTTGAGTTTTGGTGGCCGGGCGCGCTGCTTTCGCCATGCTATTTAATCACTTCCATGCCGCCCATATAGGGACGCAGCACATCCGGCACCACAATAGAACCATCCGCCTGCTGATAATTTTCCAGTATCGCTACCATGGTGCGCCCCACGGCCAGACCCGAGCCATTCAGCGTATGCACATAAAGCAGGTTTTTATCCTCTTTGGGGCGGTAGCGCGCCTGCATGCGCCGCGCCTGAAAATCCCCGCATTGCGAACAACTGGAAATTTCGCGAAACGCATTCTGCCCCGGCAGCCACACTTCCAGATCATAGGTCTTGCGCGCTGCAAATCCCATATCGCCGGTGCATAACAGCATCACCCGGTAATGCAGCCCCAGACGTTTCAGCACCTCTTCGGCGCAGGCGGTCATGCGTTCATGTTCCGCATCGGCCTGCTCTGGCGTAACAATACTAACCAGTTCCACCTTGGCGAATTGGTGCATGCGGATCAGGCCGCGCGTATCGCGCCCGGCCGCCCCCGCCTCGGCGCGGAAACACGGGGTGAATGCGGTAAAGCGCAAAGGCAGTTCCGCCTCATTCAAAATACTTTCGCGCACCAGATTGGTCAGCGGCACTTCGGCGGTGGGGATCAGCCACATATCATTGGTCGTGCGAAACTGGTCTTCGGCAAATTTCGGCAATTGCGCCGTTCCAAACATCGCGTCGTCACGCACCATCAGGGGCGGCGCAATTTCGGTATATCCATAATGCTCCGTATGCAGATCAAGCATGAATGCGGCCAACGCGCGTTCCAGTTTCGCCAGCACGCCTTTCAGCACCACAAAGCGCGCGCCGGAAAGTCTGGCGGCTATCTCAAAATCCATCAGCCCCAGCGCTTCGCCCAGATCAAAATGCTCTTTTGGCTTGAAGGCAAATACTGGCGGCGCGCCATGGCGGCGCACTTCATGGTTGGATTTTTCATCCGCACCCGGCGGCACACTGTCCAACGGCAAATTTGGAATGCCGCCCAGCAACGTATCCAGTTCCGCCTGAATTTCGCGCTCGCGCGCTTCGCCATCCTGAAGCCGCTGTTTCAGATCGGCCACCGCATCAATCAGAACCTGGGCCGCCGCATCATCGCCCCTGGCCTTGGCCGCGCCAATTTGTTTGGAGGCGTCATTGCGCGCCTTTTGCAATTCCTGAAGTTCCGTGACAAACGCACGGCGTTCCGCATCCATGCGCAACACTTCGGGCGACATCGGGGCCAACCCGCGCGACTGCAACCCGGCGTCAAACTTTTCCGGGTTATCGCGGATGAATTTCAGGTCGTGCATGGCTTCGCTCTATCCTTGCAGGCGATTCGTTTATTCGGCTTCTGGTTCGGCTCTTTTACGCTCAATCATTTGCACCAGAAAGATCGAAATCTCATACAGCAGCAGGATCGGCACTGCGAGGGCAATCTGGCTGATCGGATCTGGCGGCGTCAGAACGGCGGCCACCGCAAACACGCCAACAATCGCATAGCGCCGCTTTTCGCGCAGGGCCTTGCTGCTAAGGATGCCCACCCGGCCCAGCAGGGTCAGCAGCACCGGCAGTTGAAAACACAGCCCAAAGGCAAAAATAAACGTCATCACCAGGCCAAGATATTCATCCACCTTGGCCTCAAACTGAATCGGCAGGCCCAGCCCGCCCGCGCCCCGCTCAAAGCCCAGAAAGAAATTCAGCGCCAGCGGCATGACCATATAATACACCAGCGCTGCCCCCATCACAAACAGCACCGGCGTCGCCGCCAGAAACGGCATGAAGGCCCGCTTCTCATCGCGATACAAACCGGGCGCGACAAAGGCGTAAATCTGTACGGCAATAAAGGGAAACGAAATGCACAGGGCCGCAAACATGGCGACCTTGACATAGGTGAAAAATATTTCCTGTAACGCCGTGGCAATCAACCGTTTGTTTCCGCCCACCGTTGCATCTGCATAGGGCTGCACCAGAAACGAATAAATTTCTTCCGAGAAATAATAGCAAACGCCAAACGCGATGGCGAAATACACCATCGACTTGATCAGTCGCGAACGCAATTCAATCAAATGATCCAGCAGCGGCGCGCTGCTGGCCTCTATCTCATCCTGGCTCATGATGTTGCGAGATGATTACGGGTGGAATCACCTCCTTCAGCGTCATTGCGAGGAGCGCAGCGACGCGGCAATCCAGAGTCACAAACGAAGGCCTTACCGTGTGGCTCTGGATTGCCGCGCTTCGCTCGCAATGACGACACGGTTCTGAATAGTCCTAAAATTTTCATGCTCGAAATGGCCCCGATTAAATCCGTGGGGTTGACGCAACATCCGGCTTCACGGGCGCTTCGCCAACAGTATCGGCTGGTTTGCCATCAATGCGAAATGGGTCCATCGGTTGTCTGAAGCGATCGATATCCTTGCGCAATCCGTCAAGTTCCGCCTCGCGTCCGATTTCTTCAATATTATACTGAAATTCCCGCGCCATACGCCGCGCCCTGCCCAGCCATTGGCCCACCGTGCGCATCAATTGCGGCAGTTCGCGCGGGCCAACAACAATAATCGCCACCACTGCGATCACCAGCAGTTCCTGCCAGCCGACATCAAGCATAATGGCGCCTAGCTCTTGGTAGTGTCATTGTCTTGCTTGATCTGTGGCGGCGCATCATCATCCGCCATGCCCTGACGGAAACTTTTGATGCCTTTCGCCACATCCCCCATCAGATCGGAAATTTTGCCGCGCCCAAACAGCAGGACGACCAGCAAGGCAACGATCAGTATGTGCCACATGCTCAACATTTTGTGAAACCACTCCCGGTTAATAAACAGCAGCCCAAAGACAAAAGCGCGACGGGTTAACGGTGGACCATACCAGCCACAGTGTCACCCCGCACTTGTTGCGGGGTCCAGTGTTCCAAACTCGGTCCTTTGCGTGTGACTCCTGGACCCCGGAATAAATCCGGGGTGACAGACCGAGGTTGCGGCATGGGCATACCCAAAAATTATCGCGCTTGCGCGCAGTGTGTCAGAATCCGTGCTGCAACGCAATGAAACCAAATCAGGGATGTGCGGCCGGGTTGCCCTCGCGACCGCAGCGGCATGGGAATACCAGCGCCGCTGACGCATCAAAGCTTATTGCGATCTGCGCTCCAGTGGGCGGGCTGGACTCCAATGGCGCCCGGGCGTGCATGCGTGTGCCATCGGCCAGGGATAATTCCAGCAGCCTTTCCTGTCCCTGCGGGGTGGCGCGCACAACTGTTGCGCTGGCTTGGTTTGGCCCCGCGCCCAGAGGACCAAATCGTAGCTGTTCGGGACGGATCAGCACTTCGACCCCCACCCCTTCAGACAGTCCGTTTGCAGCAACATCACCAAGCAGTGTTGCGATACGTCCGTCCTTCACCTGCCCGTGCAAACGATTAAAACTGCTGAAAAACTCTGCCGTCTCGGCATCCACCGGATTGAAATACAGCGCATCCGGCGTACCCGTCTGCACCAACCGCCCCTTGCGCATCAATGCAATACGATCCGCCAGCAGCATGGCTTCTTCCGGGTCATGGGTCACCATCACCGTGGCCGCCCCGCTTTGCGCCAGAATGGCGACAGTCTGTTCACGCACCTCATCGCGCAGGCGGCGGTCCAGACCCGAGAACGGTTCATCCATCAGCATGATTTTCGGGCGCGGCGCCATGGCGCGCGCCAGCGCCACCCGTTGCTGTTCGCCGCCCGAAAGCGTATGCGGAAAAGACTGCGCATACCGCGTCATGCCCACCGCTTCGAGCGCCGCCATGGCAGCATCCCGGCGCACCGCACGCGGCATCGCCGACAGACCGAAAGCCACATTGTGCAGCACATCCAGATGCGGAAACAGCGCATAGTCCTGAAACATCAGCCCGACACTGCGGTTTTCCGGCGCAACAAAACCTGACGCCCCCGCAACTTCCAACCCATCGATAAAGACCTGACCGGAAGTTTGCCGCACCAGCCCCGCAATAATACGCAACAGCGTCGATTTTCCACAGCCCGACGGCCCCAGCAGACAGACAAACTCCCCCGCCGCAACATTCAGGGACACATCCTCAACCGCATGCACCCGGCCGTAACGGTGCGAGATATGCGCCAGCGAAAGACGCGGCGCAATTTGCGTCGCTGTCGTTATCCCTGGTTCTGATGTTGCTGTAGACATGGGGTCCCTATAGCGAGATCAATATAAACTAACAAAATCATTCTAACCGGTTAGTTGCATACTGCGTTTAGCTTCAGACACACCACACCCTCAACCTGTCACCCCGGATTTATTCCGGGGTCCAGGGGCCACACGGAAAAGCCCGTGTATGGAACCTTGGACCCCGCAACAAGTGCGGGGTGACACCGTGTGAGGGGGTGAGCAACCTAAAATCATCATACTTCAGTTGCAACTAATTATTAATACCGAATGGCCATCAGACCACAATCTTGGAAATAATTCCACTATTTTGCTGATTTTTTGAGGGTGTCGATCAGTCGTCCTGGCCTTCGGTCCGGCTGTCCAGTTCCTCTGCCGCCTCGCGCAGGCCCGGACCGGCGATGACATTGGAGGGCAGATCCGATACGTCATCCATGTCTTTCGTACCGGATCCCCGCCTTAATTCCGGTAGCGTATCGTTTTCATCCAGGGGGTCTTCGTCGTCCTGTTCCGCATCGGGGTCCGGCAGCGTTACCCGGAAGTCCGACGGCAGACTCATGTCCAGCAGGCCGGCCGCCTTGAGTTCCTCAAGCCCAGGTAAATCCTTGATTGATTCGAGACCGAAATGTGTTTCAAAGCTTTCTGTCGTGCCAAACGTCAGCGGCCGACCGGGGCTGCGCCGGCGGCCGCGTGGGCGTATCCATTCGGTTTCCAGCAATAGCTCCAACGTGCCCTTGCTGACCGACACACCCCGAATATCTTCGATTTCCGCACGGGTTACCGGCTGATGATAGGCAATGATCGCAAGGGTCTCGATAGCCGCGCGCGACAGACGCCGTTCGCGTTCGGTCTCCCGGCGCAATAAAAACGCCAGATCAGGCGCCGTGCGAAACGCCCATTTGCCCGCAACCCGCACCAGATTGACGCCGCGCCGGGCATAATCCTCCACCAGTTCGGTCAATATCGCCGCCACGTCCACACCGGCAGGCAATCGCAAGGCCAGTGACGCCTCATCCAGCGGTTCTGAGGCTGCAAATAACAGCGCCTCTACGGTGCGCCGGTGCTGCGGGCTGTCGGGGTGTAATACCGCGATATTTGAAACCCCGGCTTCATCCAGCTCTATTTCGCCAGCTTCACTCATCTGCATATATCCATGTTCAGGTTCAGTCTTCTGCGCGCGGCGTTACACGTCCGCGAATATGGATCGGGCCAAAAACCTCGCTCTGCTGGATTTCCGCCTGCCCCGCGCGCACCATTTCCAGCGTCGCGGAAAAAGTTGCCGCAAACGCCGATCGCACCGCGCCGGTTGAGTGATAATCTTCCGGCAGAAAACGCTCCAGCGTCACCCAGTCCGGCGCTGATCCCAGCAAACGCCGCAGGCGCACCAGCGCTTCTTCCATTGAATAAACTGCGGGCCGTTTGATATGCATCGGTTCGATGACGATGCTGCGCGTGCGCCCCTCGGAATAGCCTTTCAGCAGTTCATACCAGGACAAAACATATCTGGATTTTGTCACCACCCGCACACCTTCGGGCATGCCGCGCGCGAATATGTCCCGGCCCAGCCGATCGCGCCCCAGCAACTGTGCGGCGGCGTTGCGCATTGCTTCCAGCCGTTGCAGACGAAACGCCAGGATGGCGGCCATTTCCTGTCCGCTTGGCCCTTCGTCGCCGGGTTCTGCGGGCAGCAACAGGCGCGACTTGAGATAAGCCAGCCACGCCGCCATCACCAGATAATCGGCGGCCAGCTCCAGCCGCAACCGCCGTGCATTTTCGATGAAGGCGATAAATTGTTCCGCCAGCGCCAGGATGGAGATCGACATCAAATCGACCTTTTGTGTCCGCGCCAGATTCAACAGCACGTCCAGCGGGCCTTCAAAACCGTCCAGATCGACGATCATCGCCTCTTCGGACGACTCACCTGTCAACGCAAGCCCCATTACCGGCAATGGAAGAACGTTTCCTTCGTCAAAAATGGCTTCGTTTTCAGTCAATGAACCTGATCCGCGCTTATAAAGCGTAGCGACTCGCCTGCGCATGCGCCACGTGCATCTTATACAGTGATCGCGCCTACGACTCCAGCAATGCCGTTAGCTGTGTTTGTGCGGCAATTGCATCAAATTTATCAGGTAATCGCAACTGCGATAGCGCCGCAGTGCAGCGCATCGCCGCCTGGCCGGTCAATGCCGGGGTTTGCTTCAGTATCTCGCGCATTTCCGTCATTACACCACTACAGTGCAACAGCAGATCGCACCCCGCCGCTATGGCCTTACCCGCGCGTTCTGCAAAATCACCGGTCAATGCCTTCATGCCCAGATCATCACACATCAGCGCGCCATCAAAGCCAATCTCGCCGCGAATGATTTCGTGAATGATTTTTGCAGAATGGCTTGCCGGTATCGCGCCGTCGATGGCCGTATAGGCAACATGGGCGGTCATCGCCAGCGGCATATCGCGTAATGCCCTGAACGGCGCGAAATCCGTGCGCCGTAATTCGTCCAGGCTTGCCGTCACCTGCGGCAGATCAAGATGACTGTCGGCGCCTGCCCTGCCATGCCCCGGAATATGTTTGATGACCGGCAATACGCCACCTGCCATCAAGCCTTCACACATCGCCCGCCCCAATTCGGCGACAATCGCCGGATCCGATGCAAACGCCCGATCGCCAATGATCTGATGTCCGCCGGGCGCCGGCACGTCCAGCACCGGCACGCAATCAACCGTAATGCCAAGCGCCGCCAATTCATGCGCCAGCAATCGGCCATTCAACTTGCAGGCCTGACGCGCCAGATCGGGCTTCTGCCGCGCATAAAGCTGCCCGAATTTTTCTGCGGGTGGCGCCGCGCGCCAATGTGGTGGTGTCAGCCGCGCCACCCGCCCGCCTTCCTGATCGATCAGGACCGGTGCGCTGGGGCGGCCAACGCAATCCCTTAAACTATCAACTAATACAGTCATTTGATCAGGAGATTTGATGTTACGCGCGAACAGAATAAAGCCCCAGGGCCCGGCGTCCCGAAAGAATGCCGCCTCCTCTGGCAACAGCTTCGGCCCGGAGCATCCAAAGATAACGGCGCGCGCAGTCATCGCGCCTAACGCGCCGCTACCAGGCAGTCAACGCCAGACGCCTTTAATGTCGCGCATTGCGTATTAGCCGACGCGCGATCCGGGAATGGCCCGGCCTGCAAACGGAAAAAACGTCCCTTTTCGCCCAGATCAGCCGGGGTCACATACCGCTCCAGCGACCCAAGTACGCCCGCGTGGCGCGTCAAAAGTAATTTCCAGCCCGCATCCGCAGCTCCTTCGGTTCGAAACGCCCCCAGTTGCAGGACAAAGGATTTACCCCCCGTAGCTGCGGGTGCAGGAGCCGGTTTTTCAGCAGATGGTACCAGCGCTGCCTGTTCCTGTTCCGGTTCCGGTGTGGCTTCAGGCATTTCTGGCTTTTCAGCCACAGGCTCGTCTGCTTCCGTGGATTCTGAGGTAACTTCCGGCACCGGTTCTGCCGCAACGACCTCACCCTCTCCAGCCTTTGACTTGATCCCTCCCATAGGATCGGGAATTTCCGGCGCTGAAACTTCCGGGGCATCTGACGGCGCGGTCGGCGTGGCGCCGCTGGCGGGTGGCTGAATGCGCACGACTTTTGGTTGCCCGCCTTCGGGCAGTTCATTGTCATATGGACTTATGATGCGTGGCTTTTCCTTTGGTTCTTCTGAACCGGGCAAAAGCTGTTCCAGCCCTGCTTCATTGCCATCAATCTTGTCGTAGACAGTTTTGTCCTGATGCGCGAAATTTGTGCCACCGGGATCATCCGGTTTGACCTTGATATCACCAGGTTCTGCTTTAATGATCGGCAGTGCGCCTTCTTCGGCCTGATTTACACCGGCATTGAAAGCGTACCAGATCACACCGGTAAAAATCAGCAATGTGGCAACCCCGATTGCAACCAGGGTACCGGTCATCATGCTGAAGCGTGACGGTGGCACATCCAGATCGTCGTAATCGTCGCCTAACGCGTCAGGATCAATATCGTTTTGCGGCATTAGCGCATCTCCTCCAAGGGCTCGACGCCGAGTATCGCCAGCGCTGAGGCAATCACCCCCCTGATTGCGCGAATCAAGGCGAGTCGCGCAAGTGTAACATCCTTCTGGCCCGAAACGATAAATCGCATTTGCGGGTTCTCGTTGCCTTTATTCCACAATCCATGGAAAGCAGACGCCAGATCGTGCACATAAAATGCGATGCGATGCGGCTCATGCATCTGCGCCGCCGTCTCCACCATGCGCGGCCACGCCGCGAGTAACCGGATCAGCGCCAGTTCATCACTATCGGTAAGCGGCGATAATTCCACCTGGCCATTTTCCAGTGCCGCAAAATCAAGATCGGGAAAAGCCTCGGCGGCATTGCGCAGCACGGAACAGATCCGCGCATGCGCATATTGCACGTAAAATACCGGGTTATCCTTTGACTGCTCGGTCACTTTCGCAAAGTCAAAATCCAGCGGCGCATCGTTTTTGCGGTACAGCATCATAAAGCGCACCGCATCCCGGCCAACCTCATCCACCACTTCACGTAATGTCACGAAGTTACCGGAGCGTTTAGACATTTTAACCGGATCACCGTCCCGCAATAGGCGCACCAACTGGCAAATCTTGACATCCAGCGCCCCCTTGCCGGCGGTAATCGCAGCAACCGCCGCCGTCATGCGTTTCACATAACCGCCATGATCGGCGCCAAACACGTCGATCATCTGCGCAAAGCCACGCTGAAACTTTTCGAAATGATAGGCGATATCCGGCGCGAAATAGGTCCAGGTTCCGTCCGACTTTTTCAAAGCCCGATCCACATCATCGCCAAACTGTGTGGCGCGAAACAGGGTTTGCGGGCGCGGCTCCCAGTCGTCCGGCGTCTTGCCCTTGGGCGGTTCCAGTACGCCGACATAAATCAGGCCCTGCGATTCCAGATGCGCCAGCGTCGCCTCGATCGCACCGCTTTCATGCAGGGCGCGTTCGGAATAAAAATTGTCATGCCGAATGCCCAGCGCTGCCAGGTCTTCACGAATTAGCGCCATCATGGCCTTTAGCGCGGCATCGCGCACGATCGGCAGCCACTGCGCCTCAGGCATCATGCGCAGCGCATCGCCATGATCCGATTTAAGCTGCTGCCCAACCGGAACCAGATAGTCGCCGGGATAAAGCCCTTCGGGAATTTCGCCAATCACCTCGCCCAGCGCTTGCGCGTAGCGCAGGAAGGCCGAGCGCGCCAGAACGTCAACCTGTCCGCCTGCATCATTAATATAATATTCGCGGCAAACCTCATAACCCGCTGCCTGCATTAGGTTTGCGAGCGAATCGCCAAACACCGCGCCGCGCGTATGCCCGACATGCATCGGCCCGGTCGGGTTGGCCGACACATATTCGATATTGACCCGATTTCCGTCGCCGATATGCGAATCGCCATAGTGTGAGGCCTCGCGTAAAATTCCGGCCAGCGCCTTATGCCAATAGCCCGTCGTCAGCCGCAGATTGATAAACCCAGGGCCAGCGATTTCGACTGTTTCAATTCGTGCATCGCTGGCAAGCGCTAGCGCCAGCAGATCAGCAATCTCGCGCGGCTTCATGCCTGCCTGTTTTGCCAGCACCAGCGCCGCATTGGTTGAAAAATCACCATGCGCGGGGTCGCGCGGCGCTTCCAGCGTGACGGCCTGGGTGTCACAGCCTATCAGACGCGGCTCATTTCCCTGCAACGCTTCAAGCGCTGCTATTACTTCATGTCGAAAGTCATTGAATATATTCATAAAGTTCCGCAGATTATATCGTCTTTGCGAGGAGCGGAGCGACGCGGCAATCCACCAGCCTTCGCCAGAAGGCTTCGGCTGGCAAGGGAGTCACACGGTAGGGCTTTCCCGTGAGACTCTGGATTGCCGCGCTTCGCTCGCAAAGACGAAGAGGGTGAGTAGGCTTTGAACAAGCTAAATCTTCAATTGCAGATCAAACAACCGTCCATGTTCCTCCATGGCGAAACGGTCGGTCATGCCCGCCACATAATCGCAGACAATGCGTGCTGTGGCTTTACCGCCGGGCTTGTCACAAAGCAACTGCCATTCTGTGGGCAACAGTTCGGGTTCCTCCAGAAACCGGGTGAACATTTCCGCCAGCACACGCTTTGCCTGGCTCATCACCCGGTTGACCTTATAGTGCCGGTACATATGGGTGAACAGATAGCCCTTGAGCGCCACGATACCCTGCTCGATTTCGGTCGAAAACGTAATCAGCGGCCGCCCAAGCTCACGCACATGCGCCGCATCGAATACCCGCTCACGCTTAACGCGCGCTCTGGTCTCCGTCAGCAAATCATTCACCAGAATGCCGATCAGCTCACGCACCGCCTCATTGATCAGGCGGCCACGCGCCACACCGGGAAAACGATCAACCACGCCCTTGAATATTGACCCCGCAAACGGCGCCTGACACATCTGATCAAAATCCAGCAAGCCGGCGCGCAAGCCATCATCAATATCATGGGCGCAATAGGCGATGTCGTCCGACAGCGCGCTAACCTGCGCCTCGGCGGATGGGTAGGTGTGCAGTTCCAGATCCTGAATATCTGCATATTCGCGGATCGCCATCGGTAAGACACGCGCAATTCCCGGGCCGGTCAGGGGGCCATTATGCTTGACGAGCCCTTCCAGGGTTTCCCATGTCAGGTTCAACCCATCGAAGGCCGCATACCGCTGCTCCAGACGGGTCACGATGCGCAGCGCCTGGGCGTTATGATCGAAGCCGCCAAACTGCTGCATGCAGCCATCCAGCGCCTCCTCGCCCGCATGACCGAAGGGCGGATGGCCCAGATCATGCGCCAGCGCCAGCGCCTCGGCCAGATCCTCGTTCAGGCCCAGCACCCGGCAGATCGAGCGGGTAATCTGCGCCACTTCCAGCGAGTGGGTCAGCCTTGTGCGGTAATAATCGCCCTCATAATAGACGAACACCTGGGTTTTGTGTTTCAGGCGGCGAAACGCCCCACAATGCACGATTCGATCCCGATCACGCTGAAACACGCTGCGCGTGGGGCTTTCCGGCTCAGAAATCAGGCGGCCACGGCTATCCTGCGGCTGGCAGGCCCAGGGCGCAATCCCGGACGGGGGCAGAAAGATATTTTTGGGTTCCATGGTCATTGAACATAAATAGGGGGTTTATTGGCATACTCACAAGAAAAGCTTATATAGTGTGTGACATTATGCACAGAATACACGCACAGGCGGGCAACTTCCATGACTGAAACACAGACCCTTGCACCTTCGGGCCTTACCATATCCGAAAGCGGCGCGCGCCAGATCGCCAAACTGATTGCGGGCGAATCGCCGGGAACCATGTTGCGCGTCACCGTATCGGGCGGCGGCTGCTCCGGCTTTCAGTATGCCTTCGCGTTCGACAACACACAAACCGAAGATGATCTGAGTTTCAGCCGCGACGACGTGACGGTGATTATCGACACCATCTCGCTGGAATATCTGCAAGGCTCCGAAATCGACTATGTGGACGATCTGATCGGCGCGGCGTTCCGCATCCACAATCCAAACGCCACGGCTTCGTGCGGATGTGGAACGTCGTTTGCGGTTTAGTATTAGTTCTTTCCAAATAACGGTTACTTAGGTATTTATTGGCAAAAGGTTAGCCATGAGTAGCGAATACCGGTTTCGAATCGAAAATAGTTTTACGCCAGATACGCTCCCTATGGAGCGGTTGGCGGAGTATGTCTCCAAAATCGCCAGGCTATTGGGTGAACAGGCTAATGTGCATTTTCAAGGCGTCGAGGCAGGCTCAACTGTATTTATCACTAAAGTAGACGAACCTGCACAGGCGAGAACTCGGGAGCGCGTGGCTGCAGTACGCGACGGGCATGGCCCCAAGGACGCCATGACAGCATCTGCCGACTTGGACGAGATGCTTCGAAAGGATAACGCGACTGGCAGTCTGACTGGCGAAGGGGGATCTGTCATCATCCCATTCCCTGGCCGGGACCGGCCTGAACCGCTTATTTTTGGGCCGTTTCGTCAGGACGGAACCCTGACTGGACAACTAATACGTGTTGGCGGCAGGGATGAGACTGTTCCAGTTCACCTCCGAGACGGACAAGTAATTCTTACTGGGCTAAACTGTACGCAAGAGCTTGCAAGAAGGATTGCGCAACATCTATACGGGCCTACATTGAGGGTTCACGGAACTGGAAATTGGATTAGAACCGGCGCTGGGGTTTGGGATCTCCAAAACTTCAAAATTACTGATTTTGAGATATTAGACGATATCCCTCTATTAACTGTCGTTGAACATCTGCGGAAAGTTAAAGGCAGCGAGTGGAGCCAAATACCCGATCCAGTTCTCACTCTTCTTGAAGATCGTCATGGTGATGGGGATGTGCATTGATTGTAGCATTCGATGCTAGCATACTCGTCTATGTCCTAGACCCACAGGCCAATGCGCCGACTGATCCACAGACCGGAAAACCGGTTGATCGCTGCCAGGATCGTGTAAATCATTTGATAGCCACATTACAGCAGCAAAATGCCAAGATCATCATTCCCACCCCTGCGCTTGCTGAAGTACTGGTCAAAGCGAGTAAGGGAGGTCCCGAGTTTCTTAAAATTCTAAATTCAAGTAAACACTTCCGAATATCATCGTTCGATGAGAGGGCGGCAGTAGAATTTGCGGCCCGTCAAGCAGATGGGCTTAAATCCAGCGATCGTCAAACGGGCTCAAGCCGCGCAAAAGCCAAATTCGACGATCAAATTGTTGCGATTTCTACCGTCGAAAGCGTGACGAGGATTTACTCGGATGATGGGGACATTACTAAGATTGCCGCTGGCCGTTTCGAAGTATGCAAGATCAAGGATATCCCATTACCAGCTGAGTCTCCACAAGGCGAATTGGGTGTATAGGCGCCACCAATGTCCAAATCTCAACCCCTCAGGCAGGGAATTCGCATGCACAGCCCGTCTCATCCCGGCGGGTTTATAAAAACCGAAATTATTGAGCCGCTTGGACTGTCGGTGACTGCGGCGGCCCTTGTGCTTGGGGTGACGCGTCCCGCACTTTCCGCTTTGCTTAACGAACGGGCGTCGTTATCGCCGGAAATGGCGCTTCGTATTGAAAAAGCCTTCGGGGTTTCCATGGATACTCTGGTGCGCATGCAGGCCTCCTATGACGTGGCCCTGCTGCGCAAACAAAAACCGGCGATCCAGGTGCGGCGTTACGTTCCGGCGTAAATGGGTGTCCTCAACCTTTGTCCAGAACCGGCGTTCCGAAAATGTACCAGGCTTTGGCGACCTTGCCGCCGGTAACTTCGTAGGTCACGATCACGTCAATGGTGCCGGTTCCCTCCGGAAAAGTGCGGGTTACGGTTTCCTGATCGACCACCTTGTTGCCCAGCACCATGCGCTGGTTCAGCCGGGCATGCAGATTGGCCTCCTGAAAGCGGGCGACATGGCGGGCGCGGATGGCCTCGGCCCCGCTGGCCAGTAATGTCGCGGGATGCTCATAATACAGCGCATCGTCCGCCCACATGGCCATGAAGGCTTCAATATCGTGGGCGTTATAGGCATCAAGCTGTTTCTGGATGACCTTTTCGACATCGGATGGATTCGGATTTTTTTGCATTTGTGGCTTCCCTGTTTGAATGGCCTCACATTCCAGCATTACGGGCGGATGTCAATGTACTAGCCCATTGTTTTTATTTCGCATCCGGGGCTGCATTCGTGCAAAATACGGCCATGAAAATAGTCACATGGAACGTCAATTCACTAAAGGCGCGGCTGCCCGTGGTGCTGGATTATCTGCGCGAGGCGAAACCCGATGTGGTGCTGTTGCAGGAAACCAAATGCACCGATGACAGCTTTCCCGCGCTGGAGATCGAAGAGCTTGGCTACAATATCGCACGCCATGGGCAGAAGACCTATAATGGCGTGGCGATCCTGTCGAAATATCCGATGGAGGATGTGCTGACCGGCCTGCCCGGTGACGCTGCCGACGAACAGGCGCGTTATATCGAGGCAGTAATAAATGCGCCGGGTCGCCCGGTGCGCGTGGCCTCGATCTATGCCCCGAATGGTAATCCAGCGGATACGCCGAAGTTTGACTACAAGCTGAACTGGATGCGGCGTCTTCATGTACATGCCAAAAATATGCTGGCCCATGAAGAGGCGTTTGTTCTGGGCGGGGACATGAATGTCATTCTGACCGAGGATGACCTGTATGATCCGCGCGCCTGGGAGGGCGATGCGCTGTACCGGCCCGAATCGATCACTGCCCTGCGCACGATCCTCAACCTTGGGCTGACCGATGCCTACCGCGCCTGTCATACAGAACCGCACCGCTATACGTTCTGGGATTATCAAGCGGGGGCATGGACCAAGGATCACGGCATCCGTATTGATTATCTGTTATTGTCACCACAGGCCACGGACCGGCTGGCTGCCTGTGCCATCGACAAGCATGTGCGCGGTTGGGAAAAACCTTCCGACCATGTGCCGGTATGGCCTGAAATCAGCGAATAGGAGCAAGCGATGATCAAACTGACTTTCTGCCTGACGCGCCTGCCGCATCTCAGCCGCGCTGAATTTCAGGATTACTGGCGTAACCATCACGCCCCGCTAGTGAAGTTATTTCAGGACGCGCTGAAAATTAAACGCTATGTACAGGTGCATGCACTGGCGGATGAATTGAGCCAGCCTTTGCGCGGGCCGCGTGGCGCACCGGAAGGCTATGACGGCATTGCCGAACTATGGTGGGATAATGCCGAGGATATGGCCAGCACCGATCCGCAGGCGCGCAAGGCGGGACGGGCATTGCTGGAAGACGAAAAGAAATTCATTGATCTGGCGCGGTCGCCCCTTTGGCTTAGTGTTGAGCATGAGATTATCAACCGGCAATAATGCTCGTCGCATGTGCCCTGCATATGCCAACGCAATTGCGCAGAGAATATTGCAGTGTGTGCTGGTAGTGATTTTCTGTCTGCTGGCGCACTCTCCATCGCACGCGCTGGATGACCGGCCGACCGTGGTTGAGCTGTATACCAGTCAGGGATGCAGTTCCTGTGTAACGGCCGACACCTATTTGCAGAACATCAGTAAACGCGATGATGTCATTGCCCTGACGTTTCCGGTGACCTATTGGGATTATCTGGGCTGGAAAGATACCCTCGCCAAACCGGAATTTGACGCCCGTCAGCGTGCCTATGCTACTGCCGCAGGAAGCGCGGATATTTACACGCCACATATTATTGTTGACGGGGTACACCGCGAAGTTGGTTCGCAGACAGAAGTCATTGATGAAGTCATTGCCTTCCAAAAGGGTGCGCGAAAACCTGCCGTGGCGATTAATCTGTGGCCAGGGTCGAGAACCATTGCAGTGAATATCGCCGCCGGGACTTTGCCTGTCGGCGCACAATCCGCCACCATCCTGTTGATCCAGTATGATGCGCGAAAGATTGTCTTGATCTCAGAGGGTGAAAATGCTGGCCGACAGTTAAGTTATAGCAATGTTGTGCGTTCCATGACGCCCGTCGGCGTCTGGCAGGGCGAGGCCATGGGGTTAAACCTGCCGATCCGCGATTTTCGTCGCGCAGGATATTCGGGCATCGTCGTTTTGTTACAGATCGACGATAGCGGGCCAATCCTGGGTGCCGCCAAAATGGACTTTTCTAGTCTGGATGATTAACGGTGTGTCATGTATTCAGTCGCAAGGTCGGCACACGCGAGTTGGTGATCGCCCCCCTATTTTGCAGTCTACAGAAGGTGCGTGGACTATATCGAAATCCTGAGATTATTGCAGGGGCGGCAGGCATGGCCTGATTAGCGGGATAAAATTAGGTTTGTCTATGCCTCGTCATCAGCGCAACCGAACGACTGGCCAGCAATGCCAGTGCCTCGGTCGCGGCGCGCTGGCTGGGTGGGGCCTGGTCTGCGCCAAGTTCCAGTAATGCTGTTCGCATGCCTGTCCGCTGGCCTTCGGCGGCGAGCGATGATCCCAACAACAGGGAAATCTCGCGCGCCAGATTTTGCGGTGTGCAGTCCTGTTGCAACAGTTCCGGGATCAGGCTTTCATTCAGGATCAGATTGACCAGATTGACGTGAGAGATTTTCAGCACACGCCGCGCAATCATGGCCGTCAGTGTACTGACTTTATAGGCCACCACATGCGGCGTGGCACAGGCCGCCAGTTCCAGTGACACGGTGCCCGATGCCGCCAATGCCGCATCGCAGGCGGCAAAGCCCGGCATTTTATCAGCCTGATTTTCTGTGATGATCACCCTTCCCGGCCACTGAATCGTAGCCGCGCGCACCTGTTCGGCCACATGCGGCAGAGTTGCGCAAAATATGTGCAGGCGCGGCGTGGTGCGCGAAAGAATTTGCACGGCTTCGCCGAACGGTTGCAGCAGGCGCGACACTTCACCGCCACGGCTGCCGGGTAGCACGCCCAGCAGGGGCGCATCTGCGGGGATCGCGTGACGGGCACGAAATTCAGCGCCTGCCTGCGCAGAGGGCGCGCGCGTAACCACCGGATGGCCGACAAAACTGCATGCCAAACCCTGGGCAATAAACAGCGGCGGCTCGAACGGCAGCAACGCCAGCACCAGATCAATATAGCGCGAGATCCTGCGCGCCCGGCCGCGCCGCCATGCCCATATTTGCGGCGCGACATAGTGCACGATGGGGATTTCAGGTGCGTATTTTCGTACCTGACGCGCCACGCGAAAACAAAAATCCGGACTATCAATGGTGATCAGCATGTCCGGGCGTTCACGCAGCGCCTGCCCCACCGTCTCGGCAATGCGCAATTGCAATTGCGGTAATCTGGGCAGCACCTCTGCCACACCCATCACAGAAAGATCGGTCATCTCGAACAGGCTGCGGTGACCCACCAAAGCCATCGCAGCGCCGCCAACGCCAAACGCCTCAATCCGTCGCCCGGAAGTTTGCGCCAGCGCGTTCAGCAGGTCCGCCCCCAGCGCATCGCCGGACGGCTCGCCCGCAATCAGCATCAGTCGTAGCGGCGCGGCTGTCACCCGCCTTTCCCATCGGCGTTCAGGCCAATTAGAAACA
>CAMTVX010000003.1:0-11820 GCA_947085295.1 uncultured Alphaproteobacteria bacterium
CCTGGTTTTCCATCGCCAGTGGCGAGCTGCGCTGGATGTCGCAGAACGGCCAGTTCGAAAAGATTTAATAACACGCACTCGCCGCATAGCCGAAGGCGTAGCCGGGTTGCACGAAGGCGGCTGCTCGGTTAGGTTGCCGCCAAACCTAACGGAGTTTCCCATGTCCTTTCTTGCCCATTCGCTGTCGCGCATTAAACCATCGGCCACCATGGCGGTCAGCCAGCTTGCCCGTGAATTGACGGCGCAGGGACGCGACATTATCGGTCTGGGCGCAGGCGAACCGGATTTCGATACGCCCGACAATATCAAGGCGGCGGCGATTTCAGCCATTCAGCGCGGCGAAACCAAATACACCACCGTAGACGGCATTCCCGAACTGAAGCAGGCAATCTGCGCCAAGTTCAAACGCGAAAACGGCCTTGATTACAAACCATCGCAAATTTCGGTCGCGCCGGGCGGCAAGCCAATTATTTTCAACGCGATGTTTGCAACGCTCAATCCCGGCGACGAGGTGATTATCCCCGCGCCCTATTGGGTGTCCTATCCCGACATTGTGCTGATGGCGGGCGCGACGCCGGTGTTTGTGGAGACCAGTATCGCCACCGGCTTTCGCATCACGCCCGAAGCGCTGGAAAAAGCCATCACGCCAAAAACCAAATGGCTGATTTTCAATTCGCCCAGCAACCCGTCGGGGGCGGCCTATAGCCATGCGCAGATCAAGGCGCTGACCGATGTGCTGGTGCGTCATCCCAATGTGTGGACGCTGGCCGATGATATGTATGAGCATCTGCTGTTTGACGGCATGAAGTTTGCCACCATCGCCCAGGTCGAGCCGAAATTATATGACCGTACACTGACGATGAACGGCGTTTCCAAGGCCTATTCGATGACCGGCTGGCGTATTGGCTATGCCGGCGGGCCGGAAATTCTGATCAAGGCGATGGCCAATGTGATGTCGCAATCGACATCCAACCCCTCCTCGATCAGCCAGTGGGCGGCGGTCGAAGCGCTGAACGGCACGCAGGATTTTATTCCCGAGCGGGCGAAAATATTTCAGCAGCGCCGCGATCTGGTGGTCTCGATGCTCAATCAGGCAACGGGCATTCAATGCCCGGTGCCTGAAGGCGCGTTTTATGTCTATCCCAGTTGCGCAGGCTGCATCGGCAAGAAAACCGCTGACGGCAAAGAGATCAAAACCGACGAGGATTTTGTCACACAATTGCTGGCCGCAGAAGGCGTCGCCGTCGTGCAGGGTTCGGCCTTTGGTCTGGCCCCGCATTTCCGGATTTCCTATGCGACATCCACCGAGGCGCTGACCGCCGCATGCGAGCGCATCCAGCGTTTTTGCGCCAGCCTGCGGTAAATCACATCACTCGGCGGCTTTATCCTCGCGCTGATAGACATCTTCGAAACGCACGATGTCGTCTTCGCCAAGATAGCCGCCGGATTGCACCTCGATGACGCTGAGCGGCAGTTTGCCGGGATTTTCCAGCCGGTGGCGGCAGCCCAGCGGCAAATAGATGGATTCGTTTTCCGCCAGTAAAATCACCTCATCATCGCGGGTTACGCGCGCGGTTCCGCTAACCACCACCCAATGTTCGGCGCGGTGATGGTGCATTTGCAGCGACAGCATGCCGCCCGGCTTTACCATCAGATGTTTGACCTGATGGCGCTCGCCTTCGCCGATGCCTTCATAAAATCCCCACGGACGATAGACCCGGCGATGCGTGGAATGCTCATCACGGTTGCGCATTTTAAGCTCGTCCACCATTTCCTTTACCAGCTGGGACTGATCACGCGGCGCCACCAGCACCGCATCGGCAGTTTCGATGATCACCAGATTGTCCACGCCAATGGCGGTGACCAGCCGGCTTTCAGAGCGGATATAACTGTCGCGCGAACCGCTGGCGATGACATCGCCATGCAGCAGATTATTGTCAGCGTCCTTTTCGCCGATTTCCCACAGCGACGCCCACGAGCCGACATCGCTCCAGCCCATATCCACAGGTATCATGGCGACATTGTCGGCATGTTCCATGACCGCATAATCGATGGAATCAGCTTCGCACGCGCTGAATGCGCCCGCATCCAGCCGGAAGAAATCCAGATCATGCTTGCCCCTTGTGACGGCGGCACGGCAGGCCTCCAGCATGGCTGGGCGCAGCCGGCCCAGTGTTTCCAGGAACAATGACGCCCTGAACATGAAGATGCCGCTATTCCAGAAATATTCTCCAGACTTTAGATAACCTTTCGCTGTTTCCAGATCCGGCTTCTCGACAAAACGCTCTACCTTGTGTGGCGGTATCGCACCGGCAATGCCGGAAATTTTTGGCCCCTGTTTCAGATAACCAAAACCGGTTTCTGGCTTATCCGGCTTTATCCCGAAGGTGACCAGATGCCCGGCGCGCGCGGCCTGGGCGCCGGTTTCAATGGCCTGACTAAAAGCCTTCAGATCCGCAATCGCATGATCAGCCGGCATCAGCAACAGGATGGCATCCGCATCCCGCGCCTGCAGACACAGGGCAGCCACCGCTGCGGCTGGCGCGGTGTTGCGCCCGACAGGTTCCAGAATTTGCAGGATGGGCGAAATTTCAGCTTCGCGCAATTGTTCCGCGATGATAAAGCGATGCTCGTTATTGCAAATGATTACAGGGCCGGGGAAAAGACTGGCGTCACCAAATCGCAGGGCCGTTTCCTGGATCATGGTATGACCCGATATCAGCCGCTGTAACTGTTTTGGGTGGGTGCTGCGCGATACAGGCCACAGCCTGCTGCCAGACCCCCCGGAAAGTATTACCGGATAAACCCGGCCCCCGACCTTTTGATTTTCAGCCATTAATCCCGTTATCCTGATGTTTCGAGCCATTTCATTAACCAAATCGCGACAACCAGCTTAACAAACCTTACCCCGTTTCGCCATAAAAGCAGGTCAGCGATGTTAGCCTTTTTTAGTCTGTTCAGGTGCAAACTGTGATGGCCGTCACAGACTCAACAGCAATAACCAGATAATTCTGAAAGAAGAAGTAAAAATCATATTAAGATTTGAATTGTTTGCCGTCCGGAGATTACTTGTTAACCTGACATTGGCGAATCACGCGATCTGGTTAAGTCAACTTGCCAAGGGCTTTAATAATTGATTTTCACGACCTGATACGTTTTCACGACCAGATACTTTTCACGACCAGATACAAAGACGGACTGGTCGATATTGTTTAATCGCATTACCGGGCTTTGCCTGGGTTTGGATCATTACCAGGCTTTGCCTGGTTGGGGATACGGGTTGTTTTTAGGATAACGGGCAGGGGACAGCAAATGGCGTTCAAGGTAAAATTCTGGGGCGTTCGTGGCAGCATTGCGTGCCCGGGCGCCAATCATATCCAGTATGGCGGCAATACCAGTTGCCTTGAAATTGCCTGTGGCGGCGAACGGATAATTTTCGATGCCGGCACCGGCATGCGCAATCTGGGTCACTGGCTGATGAAGAAAAACATCAAACGCGCCACTATCCTGATGTCGCACACCCATTGGGACCATATTAGCGGCTTTCCGTTTTTCTCGCCCGCGTTTCATCCCGAATATGAATTTGAAATCATGGCCGGGCATTTGCGCAGCGATCTGAACATCCGCAATGTGTTTTCAGGTCAGATGACGCATCCGTTTTTCCCGGTGCCCCTCGAAGTAATGAACGCCAAGGTCAATTATACCGATTTCAAGGCGGGTGAAAGCTTTGCGCTTAGCCCGCGCATCAATATTAAAACCGCGCTGTTGAACCACCCGGACGGGGCGACCGGATATCGCATCGAACATCGCGGCAAATCTGTATGCTATGTGACGGATACCGAGCATGTAATTGGCAAGCCGGACCAGAATATACTGGCGCTGATCGAAGGGGCCGATCTGGTGATTTATGACAGCACCTATACGGACAAGGAGTTTCCTGCAAAAATCGGCTGGGGCCATTCCACCTGGCAGGAAGGTGTGCGCCTGTGCAAGGCCGCCAATGTCAAAAGCCTGGCGATCTTTCACCATGATCCCGAACATGAAGACCGCTTTCTGGATGAACTGGAGGCAGAGGTACGCCAAACCTGGTCCGGGGCCTTTCTGGCGCGCGAGCATTCCAGGCTGAACCTGCTGTAGATCGTCAATTTCCTTCCAATCCCTGCCTCTTGCCAGCCTGCGCGATATGGCGCATGCTTGGGTTCGTCTGGCCGTTAACCCGGCCAGATAAACCTGACCACAATGACAGGAGGCGTACATGTTTGTAGCCGACATCTTGAGGGAAAAGGGGGGAGAGGTCATTTCCGTCGGGCCGGAAGATTCGGCGCTGTCGGCGGCAAGGACGCTCTCGAAACGCGGCATCGGTTCGGTGCTGGTGCGGGCCGGGAACGGCGAAATTCTCGGTATCCTTTCCGAACGTGATTTGCTGCATGGTCTGGCGCGCGAGGCGGGCGCCGTGCTGCATTGCAGGGTACGCGATCTGATGACCATTGACATCGCCACCTGCACGCCGCGCGACACGCTGCATTCCGTGATGGAACGCATGACGCATGGACGTTTCCGGCATCTGCCGGTGGTGGAAGACGGCAAACTACTGGGCATTGTGTCCATCGGTGATGTGGTAAAAAACCGACTTGCCGAACAGATGGCCGAAGCCGAAGCGCTGAAGAACTATATCGCTTCGGGGTGAGACTGTGGTTGGGGTGATTCAATGTAAACGCATCATACTCAAGCCAGGCTCAAACAAAAGCGGCGGCTCAAGAGAGCCGCCGTTTTGCAATTCAGGCCTGGCGAGGGAACTATGCCGCCCGGCTGCGGCGCATCAGTCTGAGGCCTATCAGACCCGCGCCGAGCAGGCTGAGGGTCACCGGCTCGGGGACCGCCGTAGAATTTCCATCCCGAGTTGTGAGCGTGGCATCAACGGAGGTACTGTCATTAAAGTAGTTACCGTTGCTGCCGAAGCCCACAGCAAAATCAAGGATGTCATTAGCCACGAGCACGAGATTGGCTACGTGGCTTGTGCTTGAATTATCAGTAATGGCGCCAACAAACAAAGAACTGTTGTTCAGGCGCACATGCACATCGGTAGTGGCGCTGTCAGCATCACTGAACACTACATTCAGGTTATAATTGCCCGAAGCGGGCGCGGTAAAACGGTAGATGCTGTACTCGCCATTGTCCCCTGGATGGAAGACTGCTACTAACCCTCCGCCGTAATCACCAAGAAATGGCTCGCCCGATTTATTCCATGAGCTTGCTACGAAGTGGGCATCATATAGGTTAAACGCTCCGCCCAGGGTGCTTGAATAGCCATAAGTCCAAACCCCGTTGGGGTTAGACGCCACCGAGAAGTCGGCGGTCACATCGAAAACGGCAGCCCGGACAGGCACAGATAACGTGGCCATGGCCACGCCGGCGACCGCCGTTAGTTTTACTAATTTACGCATATTCATTCTCCATCATCAAAAACTTGACCGCTGGATTATTCCAGCAACTTTTACGCTTTGAAAACACATCTACGCTTTGGCATAAAGGGGTCAGACCCCTTTTTCCTCGACCCCTTTTTCCTCACTATCCAGCTATACCCAACCAAATTTCCGGCGTTAAAATCACCGGAATAGACTAATAATAATCCCTGGCGCATTCATCTGATCCGCCGGTAATTAACGGATTATTTACCCATGCGGGCCAAAACGCGATACCAGCAGATGCTGCTAGTGGAATTGACTAGACGGGGGGCGGGTGTTGGCGCCGCACTTAGGGCAATTCCGGATCAAATGGAAGCCAATGGTTCTATCTGATCCGGAATTGCGCTAGTCTATGCCGCCTATCCTGAATACAGCTTGAACCATAAGGAGCCGCCATGAAACCGTCGCAAGCGCTTGCTGCAAACCGGTCCGCCGTACGGGCGGCTACCCGGCGCCACAAAGCCGCGAACCCGCGCGTATTTGGTTCAGCGCTGCACGGTGAAGACCGTGAGGGCAGCGACCTGGATTTGCTGGTTGATCCATTGCCGGGCGCGACATTGTTTGATCTTGGCGGGCTGCAAATCGAACTGCAAGAAATGCTGGGCGTGCCGGTTGATCTTCTTACCCCCGGCGATTTACCGCCCAAAATCCGGCAAGCCGTATTGTCAGAGGCCGAACCGGTGTGAACGGCAACCGTTTAGCCGATTATTTGGGACAGATGCTGCAAGCAGCGCAGCTTGTATGTGCTTACATTGAGGGCTTTAACAAGGATGATTTTCTTGCGGACAAGCGCACCCAGCAGGCGGTCATCCTGAACATTATCATCATCGGAGAAGTTGCAACAAAGCTACTGGCGGATCACGGTGATTTCCTTGATCAGCATCCGGATATTCCCTGGCGTAACATGAAAGGCATGCGCAACCGCATCGCACACGGTTATTTCGACATTGATCTCGACATTGTTTGGGAAACTGTTCTGACGGCTGTGCCGCAGTTGCTTGCGCGTCTGCAATCAATTCGTGAGGCGGTAATAAAAAATGATGGCGGTAATTTTTTCTAAAACACGCACATGACGAAAAACCACACCACAAAAGACCCCGCTGACGCCGCGCCAGATATGCTTGAGCAGTTCAGCGCGCTGCTGCTAAATCTGCACCATGCCGCCAGCGCACAGCCCGCCAGCGATTTTCAGGCACAGGCTTTGCGTTTGCTGAATGCGCTTATTTCCTTTGACGCGGGCTGGTGGGCGCTGGGTGTCGATGATCCCCATGCGCAGATATACGATACCTGTCTGCACAATTTGCCACTGGAAATGCTGGATAAATATAATGAATTAAAGGAATTTGATGTTATCGCCCAGGCGGTGGCGCGCCAGCCCGGCATAACCCTGAATGTGCGCATCCACGACTGGTATCCCAAGGAATATTGGCCCTATCTGGATGTTTATGGATTTCATCATGCACTGAGCACGGTGACGGCCGATCCCATTACCGGCCTCAGCACGGGTGTCACGCTGTACCGCGCGGACCCGCAGCGCCCGTTCAGCGAACCGGAACGCCGCTTCAAGCAAGCCTTGACGCCGCATTTGGTTGCGGCGTTAAACCGCACCCAGATTGATCCCTGGACAAGACCTGCATCATCCGAACGGCGCTTTCCCGGGACCGCGATTGCCGATGAGGGGGGCAGGCTTCGATATGCAAATGAAAATTTCGGCGCAATGCTGCAACTGGAATGGCCGGACTGGCGCGGCCCGTTGCTGCCGGAAGCGGTGCGCGAACTTCTTTGCGCGGGAAATGAAGCGCGATTTGCAGGCAGCCGCATCGCCGCCCAAATTACCCTGCGCCAGCATATGCCGCTGATTCAACTGCGCAGCAAACGCCTGGCCGATCAATTGACCGGGCAGCAGATGAAAGTCGCCAACTATGCTGTAGACGGATTAAATTTCAAGGAAATCGCGCGGCGGATGGATTTATCACCGGCAACGGTGCGGACCTACCTCACAAATATTTACCGCAAGCTGGGGGTGAAGAATAAAGTGCAGCTTGCCGAGACGATGCGGGAGGTAGAGTAGGAGGTAGGGGTGATACGTCATTGCGAGGAGCGTAGCGACGCGGCAATCCAGAGTTACGAATGAAGGCCTTACCGTGTGACTCTGGATTGCCGCGCTGCGCTCGCAATGACAAAATCATTGCCTTTACTCTATCCCGCTCTCTCCCAGTACCAGGCCAGTGTAGCGGCCGGTTACGAGGAAAGATTGCCGCGCAGTGTCGGCTGGTGAATGCCTTTGCCGTCCGCGTCGCAACGTTCTTGCCTGGTGTCTGCCGGTTGCCCGCTGCCGTTCACACCGGAGCAGTGGATGGCATTGCGGCCCGCCGCGCTGTCCTCAGTGCCGAAACCCGTGGCCATCGCCGCCGGGCTAAACAATAAGGCGCCGATTATAATCGTCTGTTGCAGTGTGATTTTCATTTCTGTTTCCCCCAGGGTTGGTTGATATTCGTGTCGTGGTGAAGATTAGTTAACTATGGGCCGCCCGATTAAACAGTGACGCAGCGCACACAAGCACTGGTTATAAGTAAAATGCGATAGATGCAGATGCTCTCATTAGAATTGACTAGGCTCTTATTAGAATTAACTAGGCTCATCTGAATCAATCCGTCCGGGTGCTGGAAAATGACAGAAGAAGATTGCGCGGGCGTTACACAAAAATTAAAATCAGATATGCAAAACATGGCAGCATCCGCCTCACCAGAATTTATTGCGCAATTCAGCAGCCTGCTGCTTGATCTGTACCATGACGCCAGTTTCCTGCCTGCGGAGCGGTTTCAGGTGCGGGTCTTCGAGCGGCTGAAGGCGCTTGTTCCGTTTGACGAAGCCTGGTGGGCGTTGGGTTTCGTCGAGGCGGCGCCGGCGCCTGGCGCGGATTATGAGGGCCCGCAGATATTCGATATTTACCTGCACGGTGTGTCCCAGGCAAACTATGATCTTTATAAAAAACTTAAGCGGTTCGACACGGTCGTCCTGGAGTCGGAGCGCAATCCGGGCGTGACCCTCAATGTCTGCATGCGGGAGTGGTATCCAGAAACGCACTGGCGGATTCTGGATGTTTATGGATATTCGCATCTGATGTCGACCCTTACCGCCGATCCCGTCACCGGCCTTAGCAGCGGCATTACGCTGTACCGCACGGACCCGGAGCGCCCGTTCAGCGAACAGGAGCGGCTGATCAAACAGGCCCTGATGCCGCATTGGGTGGCCGCGTTTAGCCGTAACAAAATTGCCCCATGGCTGCACGATGCGGTGCTTGATGTGAACTATCCGGCGGCGGCGATACTCGATCCTGATGGCGGGCTGCGCTATACAACGGAAAACTTCGGCGCAATGTTGCGGCGTGAATGGCCGGACTGGCGCGGACCGGGTTTGCCGGAACCGCTGCGCGCTCTGCTGGCAACAGAAAAAGACCGGCTGTTTGCAGGCCGCCGCATCGCCGCCAAAATTACGCTGCGCCAGCATATGCCGCTTGTTCAGCTGCGCGCCGTGCGCATGGCCGATCAGCTCAGCGATCAACAAGTGAAAGTCGCCCGCTACTCCGTAGACGGATTAAGTTTCAAGGAAATCGCCCGCTGCATGGATTTGTCACCGGCAACGGTGCGCAATTATCTGACCAATATCTACCGCAAGCTTGGGGTGAAAAACAGAACCCAGCTTGCGGAAATGTTGCGCGAGGTGGAATAGGCGTATCTACACTTTGCCCCGGTACCAGGCCAGAACATAGAGGCGTACGGCGCTGGACAGGCCATTTGTTGGGCCAGCATCTGGAAGGTGGGCCGCGTCGATTTCGGAAATTAATCCGTTAACAGATTTGTTTTGCGCCATTGCAATGTCCTGCAATGCATCCCAGAATTCCGTTTCCAGTGAAATGCTGGTGCGATGCCCGTTAAGGGTGACGGATCGTTTAACAGGGGCGTTAGTCATTATCCGTTTATTTGTACGGCGTCATCGCGAGCAAAGCGTGGCGATCCAGAGTCTCACGGCACGGCTTTCGTTCGTGGCTCTGGATTGCCGCGCCGCTATGCGGCTCGCAATGACGTTGAGAGGATGCGTGCGGCATGCGCGCCCTTATTTCGGCCCGATCATGTCTTCCGGCCTCACCAGGCGATCGAACTCTTTTTCCGTAACAAAGCCCATGCGTACCGCTTCCTGTTTCAGGGTAGTGCCGTTTTTGTGCGCGGTCTTGGCCACCTTGGCGGCGTTATCATAGCCGATTTTTGGGGCGAGCGCGGTCACCAGCATCAGGGAGCGCCCCATCAGCGCCTTGATATTGTCCTCGTTGGCGATGATACCCTTGACGCAATTATCGGCGAAGCTGATGGCGCTGTCGCCCAGCAGCCGTATGGATTGCAGCAGATTGTAAATCATCACCGGCTTGAACACATTCAACTCAAAATGCCCGTTGGAGCCGGCAATCGACACCGCCGTCTGATTGCCCATCACCTGGGCGCACACCATCGTCAATGCTTCGCATTGCGTCGGGTTGACCTTGCCCGGCATGATCGATGAACCCGGTTCATTTTCCGGCAGCGACAATTCGCCCAGACCAGAGCGCGGCCCCGATCCAAGCAGGCGAATATCATTGGCGATTTTCATTAAACTCACCGCGATGGTATTGAGCGCGCCATGCGCCTCAACCACCGCATCATGTGCGGCCAGCGCCTCGAATTTATTGGGCGCAGTCACGAAAGGCAGTTTGGTGATTTTGGCGATTTCGGCGGCGATTAATTTATCAAAGCCCTTGCGGGCATTCAGGCCGGTGCCGACCGCCGTGCCGCCTTGCGCCAGTTCGCACAGACGCGGCAGCACGCCTTTCGCGCGCTTGATGCCATATTCCACCTGTTTGGCGTAACCGGAAAATTCCTGGCCCAGAGTTAACGGTGTGGCGTCCTGTGTATGGGTGCGGCCGATCTTGATAATTTTCGCCCAGGCTTTGGATTTGGCATCCAGCGCCTTGTGCAAATGTTCCAGCGCCGGGATCAGATTGCGGGTGATTTCCGTCACCGCCGCAATATGCATCGCGGTTGGATAGCTGTCATTCGAGGACTGCCCCATATTGCAATGATCATTGGGATGCACCGGTTTTTTTGAGCCCATCTCGCCGCCCATAATTTCGATGGCGCGGTTCGACAGCACTTCATTGACATTCATGTTGGACTGGGTGCCGGAACCGGTCTGCCACACCACCAGCGGAAAATTTCCGTCCAGCTTGCCCGACAGAATTTCATCGGCCGCCTGCACAATGGCGTTGCCGATTTTTTTGTCGAGATCGCCCAGTTTGACATTCACGGTGGCCGCAGCGCGTTTGAGAACCGCCAGTCCATGCACCACCGGCTCCGGCATGCGTTCCCAGCCGATTTTGAAATTTTCAATGCTGCGCTGGGTTTGCGCGCCCCAGTATTTATCACCGGGCACGTCAATTTTTCCGAATGTATCGGTTTCAGCGCGAACGGTAGCCGACGGTTTTTTCGCCATGATTTTTCTTCCTGCGTATTTAAGTGGGGATTATTTTTTACGAAACTGATCGAGGCTGACAACCTCGCCCGGTTTGCGCGGGGTGTCTTCTTGCTTCGAGGTTTCTATGGCAGGCGCTGGCGTCTTGCCCGGTGTTTCCAGAACCCGCGCCGGTTCGGCCTCCATGCCCGCCACAGTAAATTGCAGACCAAAGCGCGTGCTGGGGTCAAAGAAGTTTTTAATGGCGACGTAGGGTATGCTCAATTTTTCGGGAACATTGTTGAAGCTGAGCGTGATCTGAAAATCATCCGCGCCGACATGCAGATCCCAGAACTGATGCTGCAACACGATGGTCATTTCCTGGGGATAGCGTTGCAGAATGGCAGGAGACACTTTCACGCCGGGATGCGTGGTGTGAAAGGCGATATAAAAATGATGCGCGCCGGGCAAGCGGCCGTCTTTCACAACACGCTCCAGCGCGCCGCGCACTACGCCGCGCAAGGCTTCCTGCACCAATGCCTGATAATCGATGGAATCTTTATTCACGCGCCAATCCCTATTTTATTTTGCAGGCATTGTAAATCGCGCGCGCGCCAAAGCAAAGTAAGGATTATTTTACTGCCACAGGTTTGCAGAAAATATTTTCGGGAAAAACATGAAAAAAAAGCATGAAAAAAAGCATGAAGGAAAAGCGTGAAGGAAAAGCGTGAAAGAAAAGGTGGAGGGCTTCTGTTGCTCGGCGCCCTCCGGGCCGCGCTTACCTAGTTAGACTAGGCAGCAGCGAGGGCCAAACCCTCATGGTTGTCGTTCGCACTTAAGGAACTAGCCCGGTAACGGTGGTACTATGCCGGGC
>CAMTVX010000004.1:0-4648 GCA_947085295.1 uncultured Alphaproteobacteria bacterium
CCGCTGTCAGATAATTCAGAGCCATATGTCGAAACCAGCTTTGCGGCCAGTCGCGTGGCGGCGGACACCGTGATTTGCTGGCCAAGCACGGCGCGAACGGCTATTTCAAAACCATCCCATGCGCCGGGTACGCGCATGCCGGGTCTGGCCGAAACCATGTCCGCCAAAAATGGGTCGCGTGACAGGGCGGCGCCAATTGCAATAGGGTCTGCCGCAAGATCAAATACGCGCCGCAATCGGGCAACGATTTTAGGCAATAGTTTGAAACCGGGAAACGCCAGCGTGGCGCGAAGTGTGCTCAATTTGGCGTCGTTCCTAATTTCAAACCAGCCTGTATGTCCATCCAGTGAAATCGTACGCAGGTACGCATTGTTGCGCACGACTTCCACCCCGGGAATGGCCCGCACGGACAGAAAATTCAGTATTGCGTCCCAATCATAGGGCGCACGATAAGGTAGTGAGAGTGTAATTTTTGAATTTGATACAGCATCGCGCGGCGATAATTTTTTTCGCATTGCGCCGGGTGGACGCTGAAACATTTGCTGAAACGTTTCATTGAACCGCCGCACGCTACCAAACCCGCTGGCCAATGCAATCTCGGTCATCGACAGGCTGGTTTCCGAAATCAGTTGTTTGGCAAACAGCACACGCCGCGTATGCGCCACACTGGTGGGGGTTGCGCCGATGTGGCGCATGAACAATCGGCGCAAATGCCGATCGCCCACGCCCAACCGCGCGCCCAGACGCGCAACATCGCCATCATCCAGCGCACCAGCCTCGATCAATGAAAGTGCGCGTGACACCGTTGCATAGGTGCCATGCCATGCACTGGCATCGGGCGCGCTTTCAGGTCGGCAACGCAGACAGGAACGAAAGCCCGCCGCCTGCGCCGCCGCCGCAGAAGGAAGGAAAATGCAATTCTCTAATTTGGGTGGCCGTGCAGGACAGACTGGCCGACAATAAATGCCGGTACTTTTAACCGCCGTAAAGAAGCGCCCATCGAAACGGGCATCCCGTGCGAGTATGGCATTATAGCAGGATTGGCGATCTGGTATCATGGTGCCCATATTACATGAATTTGCGCCCTGGGCTGGCGGTTTTCGGACCTCAATTGTGAAGCCCGCTATTCGCGTCGTTTCGCCTCGTCCCATAGGGCGTCCAGCTCCGCCAGCGTACACTCCGATGGTGTTTTTCCGGTCTGGGTCAGGCGTTGCTCTATATATCCAAAGCGATCCTCGAATTTCTGATTGGCCCCACGCAGGGCGGTTTCGGGATCAATTTTCAGATGACGCGCAATGTTTACGGTGGCGAACAGTACATCGCCGAGTTCGTCAGTCATGCGCGCGGTATCCGCGCCATTGGCAATTTCATGCTCCAGCTCACCAATTTCTTCACGCACCTTGTCAAATACCGGCGCAATATCCGGCCAGTCAAAACCGACCTTCGCGGCCCGGCCTTGCAGCTTGGCGGCGCGGGTAAGTGCCGGCAGATTCAGCGGCACTTCGTCCAATGCCCCTTTGCGGGTATCGCCGCCGGGTTTGGCAGCACGCTCTCGCGCCTTGTATGCATCCCAGGCTAGCGTCTGCGCCTCTGCATTGGCAATTTCGGTGTCACCAAATACATGGGGGTGACGACGGATCATCTTTGTACAGATGGATGCGACAACATCAGAAAAGCTAAACGCGCCAATTTCTTGCGCCATCTGCGCGTGGTAGACTGCCTGAAACAACAGATCTCCCAATTCGTCCTGCAAACCTGGCATGTCGTTGCGCGCTATCGCGTCGGCCACCTCATAGGCTTCTTCAATGGTGTGGGGAGCGATGGTCTCGAACGTCTGTTGATGGTCCCACGGGCAGCCGTCCGGCGCACGCAACCGCGCCATAATTTCCAGCAGTGCCGCAATGGTGCGGGGTTCAGTCATGCGTTATCCCAGCGGCGCGCGCCACTCGCTGACCACATCGGAAAGTGCGGGGCGCGGCCGATCTTCGGGTTGTTCCGACGCGGTGCCGATGTAGACAAAGCCCGCGATTTTTTCGTTGGCCGTCAGGCCAAGAGCTGCGCGCACTTTAGGATTATAAGCGTACCATTCGGTTATCCAGTTTGCGCCAAAGCCCATCGCGTGCGCGGAATAAAGCAGGTTCAGACATACCGCGCCCACGGATAGTGTCTGTTCCCATTCGGGAATTTTATGCGGCGTGGTAATGCGCGACACCACACCGATCACCAGTGGCGCGCGGGTAAATCGCGTGGCTTCAATATCTAGTTTGGCTTGCGGTGCGTCGGCTTCCTGATCCGGATATGCAGCGCGCAATACCTGGCCCAGTGTTTTGCGGGCATCGCCACGAATAATAATAAATCGCCAGGGATGAATTTTTCCATGATCCGGAACACGGCTGGCGCCCTGCAGAATTTTTTCAAGCGCCGCGTCGCTGGGGCCTGGATCACTCAGTAGCCGGGCCGAAACAGATCGCCGGGTCAAAATATGTTCGATCAGTTGATTGGTCATGTCTAAGCTTTCCTGTCGCGCGCCACTTCGGCATGTAATTCCAGATTTAATGCCGCCATCACTTTGAGAATTGTATCAAAGCTGGGGCTGCGCTCCCCGGAAAGCGCTTTGTAAAGACTTTCACGGGACAGACCAGCGTCGCGAGCAACTTGCGCCATGCCTTTGGCGCGAGCGATATCACCTAGAGACTTGGCGATGAACGCGGCGTCTCCTCCGGCCTCATCAAGGCAGGCCTCAAGATATGCAGCCATTTCTTCTGGCGTTCGAAGATGCTCTGCAACATCGTATCGGGTGGTAATGGTTTTGTTCATCCTGTTTTCCTACAGATTGCGCGCAAGACGCATGGCGGTTCTTATGTCCGTGTTTTGTGAATTTTTGTCTCCACCAGCCAGCAAAATAATGATCTCGCGTCCGTGCTTTTTGAAATACACCCGGTAGCCGGAGCCAAAATTAATTCGCAACTCGGAGATTCCCTCCCCCACAGGCCTAACATCCCCAGGATTTCCTTCAGCTAAACGTTCTATGCGGGCCTGAATACGCGCTCTGCCATGAATATCTCGCAATCCATCCAGCCATTGGGCGTAGGCATCAGTTTTGCGAATTTCGACCACAATGCGAATGTATCCAACGGGCTACAAAGTGTCAATAGTTCTTTCTTATGCAGGAGCGCGTCGCCGCGCCACCTCATATAATATGATTGCGGCGGCGTTGGAAACATTCAGGCTTGCCAATTGACCGCTGGCAGGGATTCGGGCTAGAAAATCACATTTTCGGGCGGTTAGCTGCCGCAATCCACTACCTTCTGCACCCAGCACCAGGGCCACATTTCCGCTCAGATCAATATCTGCTATGGCCTGTGGCGCCTCAGAATCAAGACCTACCCGCCAATAGCCCAGTTCCGCCAATTGTTCCATCGCCCGGGCCAGATTGATGACGCGCACGAGCGGAATAAGGTCCAGCGCCCCCGATGCCGCCTTGGCCAGAACGCCGGACGCCGGCGGCGCATGGTGGCCGGTCAGAATCACCGCCGAGGCGCCAAAGGCCACGCAGGAACGCAGAATCGCCCCCACATTTTGCGGATCGGTTAGCTGGTCCAGGACCACAACCAGACGCAGCGCACCGCTATTTCCCGGACCGCAAACCTCTTTCAGGTCCGGTTCAGGCAGGTTTTCCACCCGCAGGGCCAGCCCCTGATGCACCGCCCCGGCAGGTAAAAGCCGGGAAATTTTCTCGGAATCCTTGATTTCCGGGGCAGGTTCCGGGGTTTTTATATGGGCTGAGAGGTTCTCAAGCGCACTGGAAGTGGCTAAAAACTGCAATTTTTTGCGATCCGGGTTGCGCAGGGCGGCCACAACCGCATGCAGGCCATAAAGCCACACCCCCTCCTCATCGGTTCGGGTACGGCCAGACGGCCGGTAGCCACCAGATTTTGGATGCGATTTTTTAGCCCCTTCCGATCGGGGGGGCTGCGCCGAAGTCTTATCGGGATACTTGCGTTGAACCATGAGAAGGCTTATAGTCTGCAACCTCAAACGACGCAATGACCGGTTCGTGGTGCTCAGTAGCGCCGCGACGTCCTTGCGTACGCGAATTCTGTTGACACTGAAAGGTCTTATTCGTATTTCGGCAGGCTGCAATTGATAGGGCACCGCTGTGGACGTTTGAGGCCTTTATTTATTGCTAAAAAACAGGAGGGGTGCCCGAGTGGCTAAAGGGGACGGACTGTAAATCCGTTGGCATAGCCTACGTTGGTTCGAATCCAACCCCCTCCACCAATTTGGGCGTGATGGCGTTTTGCTAGAGTAGAAAGAAATTGAGTAATAAAGAAATTGAGTAATATTGCGGGCGTAGCTCAATGGTAGAGCCACAGCCTTCCAAGCTGAAGACGAGGGTTCGATTCCCTCCGCCCGCTCCAGCTACAGAAGGTCCGCTCTGTTATAAAGGGTAAAAGGGCCTGGTTTATTTTCGGCGCACTTATTGTGCACTAATAGTTCAAGGGTTGACGAGAACATGGGAAAAGAGAAATTCGCGCGTACGAAGCCGCATTGCAACATTGGCACGATTGGCCATGTTGACCACGGCAAGACGTCACTGACGGCGGCGATCACGAAGGTGCTGGCGGAAACCGGCGGCGCTGTTTAC
>CAMTVX010000005.1:0-67005 GCA_947085295.1 uncultured Alphaproteobacteria bacterium
TCTGCTGCTTACCCCAGATTACGGCAGCGCCTCTTTTGGGCAGATTGCGTTTCTGGCGTTCTATCAGGGCATACTTGCGTCCATCGTCTCGCTATTGCTGTTTTCTGTCGCCGTGCAAAATCTTGGCCCGCAGCGCGCAACGCTGGGTAACGCCACAGTGCCGATTTTCGCGGCAATGCTGGCCGTACCCGTATTGGGCGAGCTGCCCACACTTATTCAATGGCTGGGCATCGCGCTGGTCGTGGGCAGCGTTATCCTGGCCGCGCGCATGCAGGAAGCGCCCCCGGTTACGGAAAAATAGCTTCCTGCATCAGCCCTAAGGTTTCATCAAAGCCCAGCATCAGGTTCATATTCTGAACACCCTGTCCGCTGGCCCCTTTGACCAGATTGTCGATGACACTGACAATAATTGCGCGGCCCGGCCTGCGATCCGCCACCACGCCGATCAGCGCATGGTTGGTGCCACGCACATGCCGCGTTGCTGGAACCTCTCCTATAGGCAGTACACGGACAAATGGTTCGCCAGCGTCATAACGGCTTGACAGCGCGGTGTGAATATCCTGCGCCGTTTTACCCTGGCTAAGCTCGACATAAATCGTCGATAAAATACCCCGGTTCATCGGCACCAGATGCGGTGTAAAACTGGCAATCACCGGCGCGCCCGCAGCAAGACTTAACTCCTGATCCAGCTCAGACATATGCCGGTGATTGGCGACGCCATAGGCGTGGATTGCCTCGCTTACCTCAGAAAACAGGCTGCCCTCTTTCAAGGCGCGGCCCGCACCACTGACCCCGGATTTGGAATCAATGATGATATTATCTGTCGCAATCAGCTTTTGTGTGATCAATGGCAGCAGCGGCAGCAGCGCGCTGGTCGGATAACAGCCAGGGCACGCGACAAGCCGCGCCGCCGTAATTTTCTTGCGATAAAATTCCGTCAGGCCAAACACTGCTTCGTCCTGTAAATCCACTGCGCGATGGGCATGGCCATACCATTTTTCATAGGCCGCAAGATCACGCAAACGAAAGTCCGCAGACAGATCAATAATTTTCTTGTTTCGGGGGATGCTCGCAATCACTTCCTGCGTGGTGCCGTGCGGCAGCCCACAAAAAATCAGATCATACTGATCCCACTGCAATTGATCGATTGTCACCAGCGCCGGAAGTCTAAGCCCGGCCAGATGCGGAAACACACTGCCATACTGCTCGCCCGCCTTGCGATCCGCCGTAAGCGCAGCGATGCGTACCCCCGGATGACGCGACAGCAGGCGCACCAGTTCTGCGCCCGTGTAACCGCTGGCTCCTAAAATCGCGATATTGGCAAGACTTTTCACTGTAACTTCCTCCACTCAGAAAATGCGCAAAGAAAAAGGGGATGCCCACCGGACATCCCCTTTCCAAACAGAAAGCTGCGCGCCGGTTAGCGCTTGGAGAACTGGAAGCTGCGTCGTGCCTTGGCATGACCGTATTTTTTACGTTCAACCACACGGCTGTCGCGCGTCAGGAACCCGCTATGCTTCAGAACTGGACGCAGGTCCGGTTCATAATAGGTCAACGCTTTGGAAATACCATGGCGCACCGCGCCTGCCTGGCCGGATAATCCGCCGCCCTTAACGGTGCAGAACACGTCGAACTGACCCACGCGCCGCGACACTTCAAACGGCTGGCGCAAAATCATCTGCAACACCGGACGCGCAAAATAGGTCGTCAGATCGCGGCCATTAATCGAAAAACGCCCACTGCCCGGCTTGATCCAGACCCGCGCGATCGCATTCTTGCGCTTGCCCGTGGCATAAGAGCGACCCAGATTGTCAATTTTTGGTTCCACCCGCACGGCATCGCCGGTGATCGGTGTTCCCATGTTGCGCTGAACGGTTTCATCCTCGGTACGACGTTGCCGGTCAACCAGCGCGTCCTTCAGATCGCCAAGTCCTGTTTTATCTTGCGCCATGCTCAGCCGATCCTCGTATTCTTACGGTTCAATGATTTGAAATCCACACTGATGGGCGTTTGCGCCGCATGCGGATGTTCCGTACCCGCATAAATCCGCATATTGCTCAGTTGCTGACGCCCCAACGGGCCTTGTGGCAGCATGCGTTGCACCGCTTTGGACAACACGCGTTCGGGATGCTGACCTTTCAGGGTTGCGCCCGCCTTGCGTTCCTTGATGCCGCCAGGATGCCCGGTGTGCCAGTAAAAGGTTTTATCCTCCAGCTTGTTGCCGGTCAGGCGCACCTTTTCCGCATTGATGACGACAATATTGTCGCCACAATCCATATGCGGTGTAAACGTAACTTTATGCTTGCCGCGCAGACGTACGGCAATAAAGCTGGCGAGACGGCCCAGCACTGCGCCCTCAGCGTCAATGACCAGCCACTTTTTTTCGATTTCCGACGCTTTCGCCGAATAGGTTCTCATATACTTTCTCCAAAATCCTGTGCCCGCATTTTCTGGGGCCGGAACTGGGCGCAGTATGCGTAGATTTTAGCGCAAGTCAATACGCAAAATAAGAATAAATTTCATATATATCAATGACTTAAATATACGGTATTATATTACCACACATATCGTCCGAAATTTTCAACTAACACAACTGTCAAAAATGCCTAATAATTAAGCAGCCGTTAATAACTTAATTTTAACTAATAATCTTTTACCATGATTGTAGATAGTGCCAATCAAGCGCAGAAAAACAAACCTTCACAACCGCTAGTGAATATAGGGGAGAAATCACATGTTGAGTTCATCAGTGACACAATCATGGAAGAATTTATCGATTATCAGAAAAATTCCTATTCTGGTTGTGGCCTCGGTTCTGTTTGCGCTGCTAGGCTCAATGGGCACGAGTGAGTTTGTGAATGGCAAGGCGCTTGATGCGTCGGCAGAAAATAAACTATCCGCATTGAGCGAAACCCGCGCCGAAGCGATTACAGATTATCTCAACAGCATTCGCGCTGATATTGAATTTCAGGCGGAAAATCCCCTGGTGGTGCAGGCGCTGAAAGATTACACGACAACCTGGCCGCAAATCGGTGCCAATCCGCTTGAACAATTACAAAAGCTCTATATTCACGATAATCCGAACCCGCTTGGGCAAAAGGAAAATCTGGATTTTGCGCCGGACGGTTCTGCATACAGTAATATGCATGCCAAATATCATCCCTGGTTTCGCACTTTCCTGCGCAAACGTGGCTATTATGATATTTTCCTGTTCGATAATGATGGCAACATTGTCTACACAGTATTCAAGGAGCTGGATTTTTCCACCAATGTAATGAAGGGCAAATGGAAAGATACCGATATTGGTAATGTGTTTCGTGGCGCAACGGCCAGCGCGAACACCATCGAGAATGGCGTAACCTTTGCCGACTTCAAACCTTACGCGCCCAGTTATGATGTGCCGGCAAGTTTTATTTCCGCCCCCGTATTTGATCAGGATGGCAAAAGAATTGGCGCCATCGCCTTCCAGATGCCAATCGCCAATATCAATCGCATCATGCAAAGCACAGCGGGCATGGGAGAGACCGGTGAAAGCTTTATCGCCGGTTCAGATTTCCTGATGCGCAGCGATACCCGCTTCAGCAAGGAAGGCACCATCCTGAAGCGTAAAATCGAAACTGATCAGGTAAAGGCCGCGTTGGCGGGTGAAACCGGAGTCACTCTGGGTACAAATTATAATGGCACAGAGGTTCTGGCCGCCTATCGCGGTATTGAATTTCTTGGCGCGCAATTTGCCATTGTTACTGAAATGACCGGCGATGAAGTATTTGCCGCCAGCAATTCAGCGCGCAATACGATGATGATCGTTGGCGCTGTTATGTTATTGGTCATGGGTTTTATGGGTCGAATTTTGGCGCGCGGTGTTGCGCTTCCTATCGCGCATATGACCAATGGCATGCGACAGCTTGCCGCCGGGAACAGCAATATCGAAATTAAGGGGCTAGATCGCAAGGATGAAATTGGTGCGATGGCCAACGCCATGACTGTGTTCAAGGAAAACGCCGCCAAGGCCGCCAGTCTGGAGCAGGTAGAGGCGATGGCCGCTGAACAGGCCCGTCAGGCCGAGCGTGGCAAGCGAATTGAACAATTATCAGCCAGTTTCCGCACAGACATACGCGTCGTGCTTGATCAGGTTGGTGATGCCGTAAGTCAGATGCAGGCGGCCGCTCAAAGTATGCATGCATCAACTTCTATCACCCAGGACAAGGCAAACGCGGCCGCCCATGCTGCGGAAGAAGCCTCTAGCAATGTTGGTACCGTCGCCACAGCGGCCGAAGAGCTTTCCGCATCCATCTCGGAAATCGCGCGACACATTGCTGTTTCCTCGCAAACATCCGGCCAGGCGATTGAACAGGCCGGGCATACTTCCGCCACTGTTGGATCTCTTACCTCGATGGCCGAAAAAATTGGCGATGTGGTCAATATGATCCGGGACGTGGCGGAACAGACCAACCTGCTAGCGCTCAACGCAACCATCGAGGCGGCGCGCGCGGGTGATGCAGGTAAGGGCTTTGCCGTTGTGGCGTCAGAAGTAAAAAATCTGGCCAACCAGACCGCCAAGGCGACAGAAGAAATTGCGCAGCAGATCAGCGCGATGCAGGCCGAAACAGTACGCACCAGCACGTCCATTCAGGATATCACCAGCATCATCAACGCCATCAATACGGCGGTAACCACCGTTGCAGCGGCAGTAGAAGAACAGGACGCCGCGACGCGGGAAATTTCGTCGAATGCCCAAAACGTATCGCAAGGCACTCAGGATGCATCCGCGAACATCGCGCTGGTCACAAGCGCAGCAGCCGAAACTTCTGCTGCTGCAACCCAGACCCTCAGCTCGGTTAAATCCCTGTCCGAGCAATCCACGCAACTACGCGGCAGCATCGAACAGTTCCTCGATGAACTTGCTGCCGCATAGCTGACTTTGTGCGTTGCTATTTTGCGCCGCGCGCCGCTGCAAAGCCTGGCCGTTCCAAACAACGGCCAAGCCAGGCAGCGACGTTCGAAACTCCAGACAGATCAAATTTCGCCATCTGCAACCAGGCCAGCACACCCGCGACATTCAGATCCGCAACGCTAAAGCCTGAACCCAGCAGATAGTCCTTGCCCGCCAGTGCGCCGTCCAGCACCTTCAGTGCCGCGCCCAGTTTTTCAGTGGCCGCCGCTACATCGGCATCCGACGTGCCGGCGGGGTTCATGCGCTTCATCAGAATGGTCAGGGCATGCCCTTCCGCCTCGGTCATCGCCCAGAAGCTCCATTGCAGGGCGCGTCCCTCATCGGCAATATTTTTGGGTTGCAGCTCGCCGCCGTGTTTTTTTACCAGATAGAGATTACAGGCCAGTGATTCCCACAAAATCACACCACCATCATCAATGGCCGGTATATGGCCATTCGGGTTGATTTTCAGAAATTCCGGTGTCCGTGTGCCGGCGGGTGTAATCGGCTCAATTTTGAAATCAAGTCCCAGCTCCTTTGCGGCCCATATGATGCGCAACGCGCGTGACTGGGCGACCCCGTAAATAGTAAGTGCCATGCTACTCTCCCTGCGTTATGGACATTCCGTGGCCGGAAGCCCTATTATTCCAGTCCTGCTATTTGATCAGAAAAACACCTATGACACAATGCACAGGCTAGCCCGCATGGAAAATGAAAATTATCGCGACGAAGATATCGCCCGCATCCTGAAAGCCACCAGGACCATTGCGGTTGTCGGTGCCAGCCCGGAACGCAACCGGCCCAGCTATAGTGTGATGCAGTTTCTGCAAAAACGTGGTTTTCGTATTGTGCCTGTAAATCCGCGCGCCAGCGGTGAAATGATTTTGGGCGAAAAAGTCTATGCAAGCCTCGCAGACATCCCCTTTCCCATTGACATGGTGGATATTTTTCGCACGTCCGACGCCGCCGGGCAGGTCAGCGACGAGGCGATCGCGATAAAAGCAAAATGCGTCTGGATGCAATTGGGTGTGCGCAACCCCGCCGCCGCCGAACGCGCCCGCGCCGCCGGACTGCAAGTCGTCATGGATCGTTGCAGCAAAATTGAATATGGACGCCTGTCCGGACAGATCGGTTTTATGGGCGTGGACACCGGCATCATCAATAATTCACGCCGCCGCCGCGTATAAGGAGAATACAATGACCACTTATGGCTTTGACACTTTATCCATTCATGCAGGCGCCGCACCCGATCCCACCACCGGCGCGCGTATTACACCTATTTATCAGACCGCATCCTATGTGTTTGATGACGTCGATCATGCGGCCGCATTATTCAACCTCCAGGAATTTGGGAATATTTATTCGCGCATCACCAATCCAACTAATTCGGTATTGGAAGCGCGCATCGCAGCCCTGGAAGGCGGCAGCGCAGCCCTGGCTGTATCGTCCGGGCATGCCGCGCAATTCATTGTTTTTCATACTCTGATGGAAAATGGCGATGAGTTTGTGGCGGCCAACAAACTCTATGGCGGATCAATGAACCAGTTTTCCCACGCCTTCGCCAAAATGGGCTGGCACGTGAAATGGGCCGAGGCAACCGAGCCGGAAAGTTTCCGCCGCGCCATCACCCCAAAAACCAAAGCGATTTTCATCGAAAGCCTGGCCAATCCGGGCGGCATTGTGATGGACATTGCCGCCATCGCCAAAATCGCCAACGAAGCTGACATTCCACTGATCGTCGATAATACACTGGCCACGCCTTATCTGTGCCGACCGCTGGAACATGGCGCGGATATTGTCGTGCATTCGGCCACCAAATTTCTGGGCGGACACGGTAATTCCATCGCTGGTTTGATCGTTGATGGTGGAAAGTTCAACTGGTCTAACGGAAAATATCCATCACTTTCGGAACCATCTCCCAGCTATCACGGTATGAAGCTGCACGAAACCTTTGGCAATCTTGGTTTTGCCATTGCCTGCCGTGTACTTGGGTTGCGCGATCTTGGCCCTGCCCTTGCGCCGATGAATGCATTTCTGGTGCTGACCGGGATGGAAACGCTGGCGCTTCGCATGCAACGCCATTGTGAAAACACGCTGGCCGTCGCCAAATATCTGCAAAATCATATACAGGTTGAATGGGTGTCCTATGCCGGACTGGCCGATAGCCCGTTTCATAAACTTGCAGCGCGCTATCTGCCAAAGGGCGCAGGCGCGGTTTTAACCTTCGGCGTCAGGGGCGGATATGATTCGGGTGTAAAACTGGTCAGCGAAGTAAAACTGTTCAGCCACCTAGCCAATATTGGCGACACACGCAGCCTGATCATTCATCCATCATCAACCACCCACCGCCAGCTTGATCCAGCGTCCGCAAAAACCGCCGGTGCCGGGCCAGACGTGGTGCGCCTTTCCGTCGGTATCGAGGATGTGGCCGATATTATCGCCGACCTGGATCAGGCGCTGGCGACGCTTTAATTATTTTCCAGAAAAGTTGAAATTGGCGCTGGCCTCCCCCTGTGCCGCTTTCCATAAATCAGCCATCAGAATATCCGCCGCCGCCACGGAATAATGTATTGGATCCCAATAATTGGTGTCCGTCGTCGTAAGTGGACTTTCAATTAAAAAATCAGCAACAACCGCGTTTGGAATTTGCGCTGCGATCGCGCCAATACGCTTTTTGCATTCAGCCCACTCGATGGCACTCTGGCTTCCTGGAACGGATTGCCGCGCAAAATGATATGGCGCTATGAATAATATTTTTTGGGTTGCAGCGGGAAGCCCTGTCAACATCTCTTGCAGAAGTGGCAATGCAGGATAATTTAATGTCGCCGGATCAATCACCGGATCGGCTTTTGCTTCGGCAATTCCGTTTTTGCGTGAAATTGCCAATGCCGCCTGTACCTTGCCAAGATCATATGCCGCAATATCCGGTAGAAAATTGGTATACCCATCGCGGCCATATTTTAATCGCCGCACGCCCAGCATGGTTCCTGCCTGCCGTCCCGCCTGTTCTATCGTATGCAAATCAAACTGATGCAGAAAATCATTATACGGATTATCGTCATACATCCATTCCGGGAACGGTCGTGGCGTGTATTTCTCCAACTCTTCGCCGACCTTGCACCAGACCAGATCAACGCCCAGTATCACTGCCTTTGCATCGAGATGATGACGGGAAAAAACCTCAAGCAACCGGTATTGCTCATACGCAGTGGCGCTGTTCATGGACAGATTGACAAAACGCGCGGAAAAAAGTGAATTCAGCGCTTCCGGCCGCAGCAAACGCCCGATGGATGTGCTGATCACCACACTGTCATATTCCGTCTTGCGCGCCAGCGCCGGGAATGAAAAGCGCGCGTTGGATGCAATCGGCACGCGATCCAGTGGCGGCGAAAATGGCAGCGTATCAAATGGATCAATGATAAAGATCAACAGGTATAAAAATACGCCCAGCCCAATGCCGCCGCCAAAAAACCAGCGGGCAAACCGCGACCAGGCCCCTGCCCCGGCGCCCTCAGAACTGGAAGTAGATAAATTCACTTTGTAACCCCCCACCGATCAGCAGGATTAGAAAAACTGCCGCACCGCCCGCCAGCAATCCCATCGGCCGCCACGGGCGCAACTGTTGCAGAATGGCCGCCTGGCTGGATGGCCCGCTTAACGCCGCCAGCGTTCCCACCGCCAGCACAACATAATTCAACGTCGTACCGATAACCGCACCGCCAAATCCGTTCTGCCCAATCAATGATCCATATATCGACCATGTTGCCGAAAAACTCTCGGTACGGAACAATATCCAGGTCGCGCCGACAAACAGCGTCATGCACAGCCAACCCAGCAAGGGCGGCATGGAAAACCCGGCGCGGCGCCAAAATATATTTGCCGCAACCCCTGCCCCATGCATCGCACCCCAAACCACATAGGTCCAGTTCGCGCCATGCCACAGCCCGCCAACCAGCATGGTCAAAAACATATTGCGCGCCTGATACCATACGCCGCCGCGATTGCCGCCAAGTGGAATATACACATAGTCACGCAGAAACCGGCTAAGCGTCATATGCCAGCGCCGCCAGAAATCCTGAATACTTGTCGCCATATGTGGGCGATCAAAATTAAACGGAATGAAAAATCCAAACATCAGCGCCATGCCAATCGCCATATCCGTATAACCGGAAAAATCAAAATATAGTTGCAACATATAGGCAAGCATTGCCAGCCATGCTTCGCCCAGATTCAGCGTGCCCCCCTCAAGCACCCGCTTGAAAAGCGGCGAGCACATGCGCGCAGCGCTATCCGCAATTAAAACTTTTTTCGACAGGCCCACCAGAAACATAATGCCACCGCGCGACATCCGCTCGCTTAATCCCGCACGCATCGGGTTCAGGTGAAACTGTCCGATAATTTCATTATGCCGTACAATCGGCCCGGAAATCAGATGCGGAAAAAATGCCACGAACAAAATATAATCGCGCAGGCCGTGCACGATCACTTCCTCCCCCCTTGCAGCGGCGCGCCGCATATCCATCAGATAAGAAATATGCTGAAACGTAAAAAAACTGATCCCAAGCGGCAGGATGATTCCAACCGGTTCATGGCTCCAACCACCAATGGCCGCCAGACTGCTGGTCAAAAAATCTGCATATTTGAAAAGCGCGATAACGCCAACATTGAACAGTACACCCGCCAACAGCAACCACTCAAATTGCCGCATGCGCGCAAAGGCCTGCGCAATCAGCCAATTGCCAAACGTGGAGGCAAGCAGGATCGGCAAAAACCGTATATCCCAATAGCTGTAAAAAATCAGTGACGCGATAACCAGCGCCCAAAGGCGTAAGGCAACACGCTCCGACAACGCATAATAAATCCCCAGCGAGAGGGGTAAAAACAACAGAATAAAAACTTCTGAATTAAATAACATGTCGTCCCGCTATTTCGTCCGCCATCCGCATTCGCGCCAACCCTTCCTCAAATGTGCAGGGCGTTACCCCAAGCCGCGCCTGCATAGGGCCAATATCAAATGCCTTGTCTTCTAGCAAGCGGCGCACTTCGTCCTGCGCAATTGATGGCAGTCCGGGAACAAATCGCGTCACCCAGGCCAGCATCAGCATGCCCCATAACGGGATGGAAATCACGCGCACCCGACGCCCCGCCACACGGCCACAAACCCCAATAATTTCGGCATATGTCAGTGGCTGTGGGCCCGCGATAATGATGGGATCATTTCCCGTTTCCGGTTTGATCGCGGCCAGTAAACACTGCACCACATCATCGCGGTGAATGGGCTGTAACAGCGCCCTGCCCTGTTGCGGCAGCGGCACGAGCGGCGTCCACCGCACAATTTTCAGAATACGGCTGATATTATTATCCGCCCCGCCATAGATCATTGTGGGATGTAGAATAAGCCCATTCAGACACTGTCCATGCACCGCTTCCGCATCCAGCATCTCGGCGGCTTTCTGGTCCGGGAACCGGGTGAATTTACGGGTCGATCCCAGCGTAATCAAGCGCACTTCACCACGCGGCAGCGCTGTCATAATCCGTCGCGTATGTCGGGCATGCGCCACATTGATCACGCACACCGCATCGCCCAATATTTTGCGCAGTACAGAGGCATCGCCTTCAAGATCAGCAGCGCGCGGATGAACGGCGTCGCCCAGTTCTTGCAGGCGCGACACGTTGCGTGCAATGGCGACGACCTCAATGCCCTGGGCAAGCAGCCTCGCCACCAGTGCGCGACCTACATTCCCTGTCGCACCAATAACCGCTATACGCAGTCCTTTCATACAGCCTTGGCAGCTTCGCGTTTTGGCGCCACCATCTCGATGCCATTTTCCTTAAACGCCCGCACGATGGCCAGCATCACCTCGCTGCGCGGCCTGACCCGCCCATCGCAAACAATATCATCTATCCAGAAGCTCAGTACAAAACTGATGCCTTCTCCGACAAAATCCTGCAAATAACAGTGTACAGGATTGTGTTTTGAACAGGATGGATGCGCGCTGGCGGCCGCCACCATTAATTTTTGCGCCAGATCAATATCCGCGCCATAAGCGACATGAATTCGAATTTCGATCTGCACGCCACTGTTCGAATGGGTCCAGTTGGTGACCCTGCTGGAAATAAAATCATCATTCGGCACCATGATTTCGCGCCCGTCGCCCGTATCGATCAGCGTGTATCGTGTGCCGGTATGGCGCACGATCCCGGAAATGCCACCGCCCAAATCCACCAGATCGCCATTCTTGACCGATTTTTCGACCAGCAGAATAATCCCGCTGATGAAATTCGCAGTGACCTTCTGCAACCCCAGGCCAAGCCCAACACCCAGTGCGCCGCCAAACACCGCAAACGCCGTCAGATCAATGCCCAGCAGATCCAGCGTGACCATGAACAGAATGAAATACAGCACAACCTGCAACGCCTTGGTCAGCAGCGCGCGATTATTGGCCTCAAGCCAGATCAGCCGTCCGATGGATTTTTCGACAATGCCCGATATCAGGCTGGCCGTCCAAAGCAGGAAGATGATCCCGAACAAGCCGCTTAGAATGCTGTAAAACGAGATTTCCGCCGCGCCAACCTTGAACGTCAGCCGGTCCGACTCCAGCACCTTACGGATAGGCTCCAGCAGATCAAAATAGCCAAGCAGCGCGACGCCAACCGCAATAACGCCGATCAGCGCCAGCGAGGTGCGCCTGCCCGGCTTCAGGATGGCAAGGATTGTATCTTTCATGCGATGATGATTATCCCCCAACAGCACCTGGCTACCACAGCATCTTGACATCGTAAGCAGCGAACGCAGTATCGGGACTGATCAGCGTCAACCCCTCAATTTCAGCCTGCGCAATAAGTAATCGGTCAAAGGGATCCTTGTGATGCAATGGCAATTCACCCGCAAAAATCCCGTGCGCCATGCTTACTGGCAAAACTGCTACGTTCAAGCGTCCAAGCGCATCCCTTACCAGGGCCGAAGGTTGCCTATCCAGTGTGAGTTTTCCCAAGCGATGTTTTAAGGCTATCTCCCATCCCGACACGGCACTCAACACGACATCATTCGTTTGATCGACCAACAGCAGGCGTACTTCTGGTGACAACTTATCGGGTTCAGCCATCCACCACAAAAAAACACATGTATCCAGCAATAGGTTCATCCAGTAGTGCCGCCAAATTCCTCGGGCAGCGGATCATTAAAATCATCAGGGACAGAAAATTTACCGGCATATAATCCCATAGGCCTATCTCCTAACTGACGTATCGGCACTAATCGCGCCACCGGGGTGCCATCCCTTGCAATGACGACCTCCTCACCCCGGCATGCCCGCTCAATCAGTTTGGACAACTGTGTTTTGGCTTCATGCATATTTATCGTGATGGTCATCTGAACAAAATCCTTAGCTAAGAGATTAGCTAAGGATGCCCAAATCCGGCGTCGAAGTCAATAATAAAGCCCATCTCAGCCTTCTTTCTGGACCTGTTCCCTGGCCTTGGCCAATAATTCGTCCATTTCGCGACGAATCTGGTGGTCTGACTGGCTGACCCCCTTGGAGTCCAGATCGCCTTTTACCTTGCGCAGCACATCGTCATCACCGGCTTCCTGAAAGTCCGATTTCACGACCTCTTTGGCATAGGCATCCGCGTCAGCCCCGGAAAGCCCCATCTTTTCAGCAGCCCACAGGCCCAGAAGCTTGTTGCGTCGCGCCATTGCCTTGAATTCCAGTTCGGAATCATGGACAAATTTACGTTCAAAACCCTTTTCGCGTTCGTCAAATGTACTCATGGCTACTGCAAACTCCTCTTAAATCAACATTATGGCTTAGCATTAACGCGGTAACGGGGCGGGGGCAACGAATTCCCCGCCGATGGCGCCATCCAACCCTATATATAGAATGTTATGCGCATTGTGCGAAGCGGAGCTTTGGTTTAGGTTCCAACTTTACTTACCCAGTCCCGGATTCTCCCGGGAACATCCTCAAGGACGATTATGAGCCGCCGTAGAAAAGTGTATGAAGGCAAGGCCAAAATTCTTTATGAAGGGCCGGAGCCAGGTACGCTCATCCAGTATTTCAAGGATGACGCGACCGCAAACAATGGTAAAAAACACACCACCATTGTAGGCAAGGGTATCCTGAATAATCGCATCTGCGAGCATATCATGGTGCAGTTGGCGACCATTGGCGTGCCAACCCACTTCATTCGCCGCTTGAATATGCGTGAGCAACTCATTCGTGCTGTTGAAATAATTCCACTTGAGGTTGTTGTGCGCAATGTTGCCGCCGGCTCCATCGCATCGCGTCTTGGCATTGAGGAGGGAACGCAGCTCCCCCGTTCGATCATCGAGTTTTATTACAAAAACGACGCGCTGAACGATCCGCTGGTGTCCGAAGAACATGTCACCGCCTTTGGCTGGGCCACGCCGCATGAAATTGACGACATCATGGCCATTGCCCTGCGGATCAATGATTTTATGAGCGGACTTTTTGCCGGTGTCGGCATCAAGCTGGTGGATTTCAAAATCGAATTTGGCCGCATGTATGAAAATGACATGATGCGCATCGTACTGGCCGATGAGATCAGCCCGGATTCGTGTCGGCTGTGGGATATGACGACCAACGAAAAACTGGACAAGGACCGTTTCCGCCGCGATATGGGCGGTGTATCGGAAGCCTATCAGGAAGTTGCGCGGCGTCTGGGCATTGCCCCCGATCTGGAAAGCCGCCTGCATGCGGTTCCCAAAGTTGTAAATTAAATATCGGCTATCGGTGATTATATGAAGGCGCGTATCCATATTACCCTGAAAAAAGGCGTCCTGGACCCGCAGGGCAAAGCGATCGCCAATGCCCTTTCCCATCTGGGCTTTGACGGCGTGGAAGAAGTCCGCCAGGGCAAATATATCGAAATTGACCTCACCGGCAGCGACAGCACCCAGGCCCGCGCCAAAGTGGATGCCATGTGCGCGCAATTGCTGGCTAATACCGTTATCGAAAACTATGCCGTTGAGCTGGAAGCGTGAAAAGCTGCGTCATCGTATTTCCCGGATCGAACTGCGACCGTGATGTGGCCGTGGCGCTTGCCGCCAGTAGCGGCACAGCCCCACAAATGGTCTGGCATGGCGAAACCGATTTGCCCAAATGTGATCTGATCGTTCTGCCTGGCGGCTTTTCTCACGGCGATTATCTGCGATCCGGTGCGATGGCTGCGCGCGCCCCAATCATGCGCGCGGTGATTGCCAGGGCGAACGCGGGCACCCCGGTGCTGGGCCTGTGCAATGGTTTTCAGATCATGACAGAAGCCGGACTATTACCCGGCGCGCTGATGCGCAATGCGGGCCTGAAATTCATCTGCCGCGACGTGTTTCTAAAAGTCGAAAATACCGGCAACATCTTCAACCGCCGTTACACACAGGGACAAGTGGTGCGCATCCCCATTTCGCACCATGACGGCAATTATTTTGCCGATGCCGCCACACTGGACCGGCTGGAATCCACCGGCCGCGTCGCGTTTCGCTATTGCACAGCCGATGGTGTGGTGAATGCCGCCGCCAATCCCAATGGCTCGCTCAATAACATTGCCGGCATTCTGAACGAGGCAGGAAACGTACTGGGCATGATGCCACACCCCGAACGCCTGATTGCGCCGGAACTTGGCGGCAGCGACGGCCGCGCCATGTTTGACGCCCTTGCTGGACTGCTGCAATGCGCATGAAAATCACACCGGAAATCGTCGCCGAACACGGCCTGAAGCCGGATGAATATGCGCATATTCTGCGCGTGCTGAACCGCGAACCCAATATCACAGAGTTGGGAATATTCTCGGCGATGTGGAACGAGCATTGCTCGTACAAAAGCTCGCGCGTATGGCTGCGCACCATGCCCACTACCGGCCCACAGGTCGTATGCGGCCCCGGCGAAAACGCCGGCGTCGTCGATATTGGCGACGGTCAGGTGGCGATCTTCAAGATGGAAAGCCACAACCATCCCAGTTTTATCGAACCCTATCAGGGTGCGGCCACCGGCGTTGGCGGCATCATGCGCGATGTGTTCACGATGGGCGCGCGCCCCATCGCCAATCTGAACGCCCTGCGTTTTGGCGCACCCGATAATGCCAAAACCCGGCATCTGGTGTCCGGCGTTGTGGCGGGCATTGGCGGCTATGGCAATTGCATTGGCGTCCCCACGGTTGGCGGCGAAGTAAATTTCGACCCCGGCTATAATGGCAATATTCTGGTCAACGCCATGTGCATCGGCATCGCCGATGCGGACAAGGTGTTTTATTCCACCGCCAGCGGCATTGGAAATCCTGTCGTTTATGTCGGATCAAAAACCGGCCGCGACGGCATTCACGGGGCCAGCATGGCGTCGGCGGAATTTGACGAAAACTCCGAAGAAAAACGCCCCACCGTACAGGTCGGTGATCCGTTCACGGAGAAATTGCTGCTGGAAGCCTGCCTGGAACTGATGGCGGGCGATGCGGTGATCGCCATTCAGGATATGGGTGCGGCTGGCCTTACCTGTTCAGCCGTCGAGATGGCGTCCAAAGGCAGGCTAGGCCTGGCGCTCGATCTCGACAAGGTGCCGTGCCGCGAAGCGGGCATGACCGCCTATGAAATGATGCTGTCCGAAAGCCAGGAACGCATGCTGATGGTGCTGCACCCGGACCGCGTTGATGCGGCGCGCGCCATTTTCAACCGCTGGGAACTGGATTTCGCCATTGTCGGTAAAACCACCGATACGGGCCGTTTTATCATCCACCACAAAGGTGAACAGGTTGCCGATCTACCCGTCGATGTATTGGCCGAACAGGCCCCTGTCTATCAGCGCCCCTGGACGCCCACGCCACCCGCGCCATATTTATCTGCAACAGATATTCCCGATACGGATGATCTGGGCGCAACCCTTGCCCGGTTGATGGGCGGCCCGCATCTGGCCAGCCGCCGCTGGATATGGGAACAATATGATCACATGGTCATGGGCGACACCGTACAACGTCCGGGCGGCGACGCCGCCGTGGTGCGCGTGCATAACAGCCGCAAGGGTATTGCCGCCACCACCGATGTCACGCCGCGCTATTGCGCCGCGTCGCCCGTCGAGGGTGGCAAACAGGCCATCGCCGAAGCCTTCCGCAATCTGTCCGCCGTCGGCGCAAAACCATTGGCCACCACCGACTGCCTGAATTTCGGAAATCCAGAACGCCCCGAAATCATGGGGCAGTTTGTCGGTTGTGTTCAGGGCATCAGCGAAGCCTGTATCGCACTGGACATGCCCATCGTGTCCGGCAATGTGTCGCTATATAATGAAACCATGGGTGCGGCGATACCGCCCACGCCTGCCATTGGCGCCATTGGCCTGCTGGAAGATATTGATCGCATGGCGACCATTGCCTTCAAACAGGATGGCGATGTGATTTTGCTTATCGGTGACAGCAATGGTCATCTGGGGCAATCCATCTATGCCCGTGAAATTTCCGGACGCACCGATGGCGCGCCTCCGCCCGTTGATCTGGTGGCCGAACGCCGTAATGGCGATTTTATCCGTGAACAGATCATTTCGGGAAATGTCACCGCTGCGCATGATATTTCGGATGGCGGCCTTCTGGTAGCGCTTGCCGAAATGGCGTTGGCCGGGGATCGGGGCTGTACGCTGAACCTGCCAAAAAAATCTGTTCTGCGTCATGCATATCTGTTCGGCGAAGATCAGGCGCGCTATGTGTTGAGCGCATCGCCCATAAAGGCCGATGTCCTGATCGCGGCCGCAAACGCGCAAAATATTCCCGTAACAAAACTGGGTGCGGTAGGTGGACGCGATATCGTGCTGGACGGCAAGCCGGTGCATGCCGTTTCAGCCCTTCGCCATGCCCATGAAAACTGGTTTCCCCACTATATGGAGGGCTGAAAATGGCCATGCAGGCTTCGGAAATAGAACGCTTGATCAAGGAAGGCCTGCCCGGCGCAGAAGTCCGCATCGAGGATTTGCGCGGCGACGGCGATCATTACGCCGCCTTCGTTAAATCCGCCGCCTTCAAGGGAAAATCCCGGGTGCAACAGCACCAGATGGTCTATGCTGCCCTGAAAGGCAATATGGGCGATGCCCTGCACGCCCTTGCGCTGCAAACTTCAGTGCCGGAATAGGCCCTTACCCTTGAACTTGTCGTACACACGCATTACTTGAAAATTATCTCTATCCTTCAGGAACCCATGCCATGAGCGAAATTACCATCCTTGATGAAATCAAAAACGCCGTTGATAGTACGGATGTCCTGCTGTTCATGAAAGGCTCGCCGCAATTTCCGCAGTGCGGCTTTTCATCGACCGTCTGTCAGATCCTCAATCAACTGGGTATCGAATTCAAAAGCGTCGATGTGCTGGCAAATGCAGAAGTGCGCGACGGGATCAAACAATTTTCAAGCTGGCCAACCATTCCACAACTCTATGTAAAGGGTGAATTTCTTGGCGGCTGCGACATTGTGCGTGAAATGTATGAAAGTGGCGAACTGGCCGATTTCCTGACTGAGAAAGGCGTCGCCACTTTATCATAATTGGCGAAATCTCACACCCATGATCCAGCTTCGCGCCGCCCGTCCAACCGACGCCGCCGCCATTGCCGCCATCCATGCGGACACGTGGCAGGAGACTTATGCCGGAATTCTACCGCCCGAGGCGATGGCGGCGAATAATTATGACGCCTGCCTGAAATTCTGGAAGCAGGAGCTTGTGCATTCACCGCAAGGCGTATTCCTCGCCGAAGATGATAAAATGGGCCCGATGGGTTTTGTCAGTGGCGGCCCCGCAACAGACCCAATTCGCATTGACACCGGCAATTTTCGCGGTGAAGTCCAAAAACTTTATGTCCGCCCGGTCTGTCAGGGCATGGGGCTTGGCGCGCAATTGCTGGAATCCGCCCTTGCCAATATGAGCCGCGCAGGTTACAGCGCCGTAATGCTATGGGTTTTTGAGGATAACCCCGCCTGCAAATTTTACGACCGCATGGGCGGTCAGCCCATCGGCGAACGCACCACCGACTACAGCGGAAAAACCATGCGCGAAGTGGCCTATGGCTGGGGCGGTAAATTGCCCGCCCCAAAACCGCCTGAGCGCAAATCGCCAGCGCGGCGTTAGATCGTTTCATTATTTGACCGAATCGTCCCACTCCGGCGTCATTACGAGGAGCGAAGCGACGTGGCAATCCACCAAGCCTTCGCCAGAAGGCTACGGCTGGCAAAGGAGTCACAAACTCAGGTCTTTGCGCGAGACTCTGGATTGCCACGCCTTCGGCTCGCAATGACAACGCAGAGAGGGGTGATTCAATCTAATAATAAAACAGCCTAAAAATTGTCCTTGCGCTTGCGGGTTTCGGCAAACACTGACACCGCATCCGCACCGACCATGCCCAGGCTGCGTTGCAGGCTTTCACTCATCGGCCGCAAAAACGGATTAGTCGCCAGTTCCAGGCCGATGCTGCTGGGCACTGTGGGAATGCCCTTGGCGCGGAGCGCGTCAATTTCTTTGGCGCGCGCAACCAGCGCTGCATTTTCCGGATCCACACTCAACGCAAATCGCGCATTGGATTGGGTATATTCATGGGCGCAATAAACCTTGGTTTCGGGCGGCAGCGCCATCAGCTTTTGCAGGGATGTCCACATTTGCTGCGCGGTGCCCTCAAACAGCCGCCCGCAGCCCAGCGCGAACAATGTGTCGCCGACAAACGCCACCTTGTCCTGCGCAAACCAGTAGGCGATATGGCCTGCCGTATGCCCCGGCACATCAAATACCTTGGCGGTGGCGTTGCCGAATTTCACTTCGTCGCCATCGCCAACCTGGCGTTCGATGGCAGGTATGCGTGCGGCCTCTGCGCGCGGGCCGATAATCTGGCAACCGGTTCTGGCCTTCAGTTCCTCATTGCCGCCCGCATGATCCGGGTGCCAGTGGGTATTCAGAATATGGGTAAGCCGCCAGCCCGTTTCATCCAGCGCCTTGAGAATGGCCGAAACCTCCGGCGTATCCACCACGGCCGTGACATTGGCCTCTGGTTCATGCACCAGCCAGGAATAATTATCATTCAGACAGGGGAATTGATGAATCTGCAATGGCATGGCGGCCTCCTCTGCAACTATATTTTGTTCATCCTATCACAGGAATGCCGTTCTATAGTAGTGCCATGCATCTTGATGTCATTGATCTTCACGCCTTTTACAGCAGCCCCCTGGGGGAGGCCGCCAGGAACGCTATTAGCCAGAAAATCCGGCAGATCTGGCCAAATCTATTGGGCCAGTCCCTGCTCGGTCTCGGTTATGCAACCCCCTATATGCTGCCCTTCCAGGGGGAGGCGTTGCGCACGCTGGCGCTGATGCCGGCCAGTCAGGGCGTCATGCGCTGGCCCGGTGATGGCCCAAGCCTGACCGGGCTGGTCGACGAAACCCAGCTACCGCTGGCCGATGCGTCTATTGATCGCATCTTGCTGGTGCACAGTCTGGAAACCAGCGAACAAATCCGCCCCAGCTTACGCGAATTATGGCGCGTTCTGGCGCCAGGCGGAAAACTGCTTATCATCGCGCCCAACCGCATCGGCCTGTGGGCGCGCAGCGAAGCGACCCCATTTGGCCATGGCCGCCCGTTTTCGCGCAGCCAGCTAACGCACCTGATGCGCGATTGCCTGTTCTCGCCCGAACAATGGTCAGCCTCGCTATACATGCCGCCACTGGGGCGCATGATGATGCTGCGCAATCCCGATGCGTGGGAACGCGTGGGAAAATTACTGTGGCCACGCTTTGCCGGTGTCTGGATGGTTGAGGCCAGCAAACAGATCTACGTCCCCATCCCGGAACAATCCACCGCCCGCATCCGGCAATTAATCACGGCGCAGTTGCAGCCCCGCGCCTGATTAATCCGCCCGCAACATAAACAGTGACTGCGCGGCCAGCAAATTGGCCAATGGCCGATATTTGTTGGCCAGACTGACCTTGCCTTCCTTGTCCAGGGCGATAAAGCGTTCAATCTTAACGCCCATGCTATTTGTCATATCCACAAAATCATCGATTGAACACAGATGAATATTCGGCGTTTCATACCATAAATACGGCAAGGACTGCGTTACCGGCATTTGTCCGCTGAACAAAAAATGCAGGCGCACCCGCCAATGGCCGAAATTTGGAAATGAAATAATCGCGCGCTTGCCAATGCGCACCATTTCCCGCACGACTTTTTGGGGCTCCCGCGTAGCCTGAAGGGTCTGGCTGAGAATCACATAATCAAACCCCCTGGTCGGATAATTTACCAGATCCGTATCCGCATCACCCTGCACCACCGAAAGACCCTGTGCCACCCCGGCATTCACGCCCTTCTGGCTTAATTCAATCCCACGACAATCCACATCGCGCGTAGTATTCAGTAGACGGAGTAATTCGCCATCCCCACAGCCCACGTCCAGCACGCGGCTGCCGGGTTCGATCATCCTGGCGATCAGTTGCAGATCAACACGACCACCATTTTGCAGCGCTGGATCAATCGCCATTTTTTAACCCGCGCTTTTGGGCTGCCGCATTCAGAAACCCGGTCAGTGTCGCAAACAGTTCCGGTTCATCCAGCAAAAATGCGTCATGGCCCTTTTGTGTTTCAATTTCCACAAAACTGACATTGGCGGCGGATGCGTTCAACGCCTGCACAATATCGCGGCTTTCCGATGTCGGAAACAGCCAGTCGCTGGTGAATGAGACCACACAAAACCGCGTTGGCGTACCCCGGAAGGCTTCCGCCAGCACATCGCCATATTCCGCCGCCAGATCAAAATAATCCATCGCCCGCGTCAGATATAAATAAGAATTCGCGTCGAACCGGTCAACAAAGGCCGATCCCTGATAACGCAAATAGCTTTCCACCTGAAAATCCGCTTCAAAGCCAAAACCAATTTTTTCACGGTCCTGCAGGTTGCGGCCAAATTTCTCGTGCAGCGCGGATTCCGAAAGATAAGTAATGTGCGCTGCCATGCGCGCCACTGCCAGGCCCTTTTCTGGCCGTTTATCCTGCGCCAGATAATCGCCCCCGCACCAGTCCGGGTCCGCCATAATCGCCTGACGCCCGACCTCATGAAAGGCAATGTTTTGCGCCGAATGCCACGCCGCCGTCGCAATCGGGATCGCACAAAAAACTTTTTCCGGATAATCATAGGCCCATTGCAACACCTGCATGCCGCCCATCGATCCGCCAATGACACAGAACAATTGCTCAATGCCCAATGCTTCCACGAGGCGCGCCTGCGCATTTACCATATCGCCGATGGTGATCACAGGAAATGACAATCCATAAGGCTTGCCGGTCGACGGATTGATACTGGTTGGTCCCGTGCTGCCGATACATCCGCCAATGACATTGGCGCAGATCACGAAATACCGGTTCGTATCCACCGGCCGCCCCGGTCCGACAATCGTGCTCCACCATCCCGGCCGCCCGGTAATCGGATGATTGCTCGCAACATATTGATCGAGCGTCAGCGCGTGGCATACCAGTATCGCGTTGGACCGATCCGCGTTCAGCGTACCATAGGTCTGATAGGCAATTTCCAGCGGGGCCAAGCTTACGCCACAATCCAGCAATAGCGGCGCATCCATGCCAAAGCGCATCACCGGCTCAAAGCGGGGCGCCGCCTGCCGTCCGTCAGAATTTTGATTTTCCGTGGCCGAATTCATGGCGCTACCTGTCCCATAAGGTACATCCGTGTCAAGTCCTGCCTGTTTATGGCTGAACAAGCCCCGACCCACCCCGAATTTTTCCTATAACAACCCCAGCGCCATCAGTTCGGCGCGCATTTCCAGAGGCATGGCGTTTTTGCCGCTGGTTTTACTGATATCCCTGGGCGCGTCCTCAGGCTTAAGATAGCGCCAGCCCTGAAACGGGCGGCGGGGGTGCGGTTGGGTGCGGACCAGTTTTGGGTCCAGGATCAGCGCGCAATGCGCCACCCCCTCGCGGTCTGTGTATGGGCGCAATTCCAGCAGCTTTTGCCGCGCCTGAATATGCCCCTTGATCACCCAGTAAATCGATCCACCGCTCAGCAATTCATCACCCCGGCGCGGCGTCATGCGGGTGATATGTTGCAACACGCCGTCCTTGCGCTGACGAAGCTGCTGCCACGCCACTAGTTCCTCGAACTGCGCAATACCGACGCACAATTTGATCAGATGCAAAGTCATTTTATGCAAAAGCCCCTAAATCTCGACTTGTCATTCTGAGCAAAGCGAAGAATCCCCCGCCACGGCGAGATTCTTCGCTTTGCTCAGAATGACAATGAGTCGAAGAGAATACCTACTCCGGCTGTTTAAACGACACCACCACAGCGCCTTCATCCACCTGTTCGCCCGCCGCATAATTCACCTCGGCGACAACGCCGTCGGCGGGGGCTGTCAGTGTGTTTTCCATCTTCATGGCCTCAAGCACCGCCAGCGGATCGCCCTTCTTCACCGTGTCACCCGCCTTGACATGAACCGAAATCAGCTTGCCAGACATGGGTGCCACGATATCGCCACTGCCACCCTCTTCCTGTTCCGCATCATGCACCGGATCATACACATCCACGACATGCGCATGGCCCATCAACATCACCGAAATGCGCGCCCCATCTATATTCACCCCGGCAGAAATTTTGCGTCCGTCCAGTTCCGCCGTTAATTGACCATCAGCAAGCACTGCCCGCGTATGAAGCTGACTACCCGGTAAATTCAAAATTACGCAGTCTGTCGCATATTCAACTGTGATGCTGACGTCCGCGCCATTGGACATGAACCGCAAAATCTCGCGCCCCGCCGCATTGGCGCGCCACCCATCGGTGCGGAACCAGGGCGAATAAGGATCGCCCGATCCGGCCGCCGCCCGGCATGCCCGCTGCCCGCGCACTTGCAGTACGGCCAGACTTGCCAGCGCCAGCACCGTATCGTTCGCCGCAACGCCATCACTGGCCGGAACCAGTATCGCCAGATGCCGCTCGATAAATCCCGTATCCACATCACCATCGGCAAACGCAGGGTGCACCGCAATGGCGCGCAAAAAGCTGGCATTGCCCGCCGGGCCTGCGATCTGCACCGCCTCCAGCGCCGCGCATAAGCGCTTGCGCGCCTGGGTGCGATCCACGCCATGCACAATCAGTTTGGCGATCATCGGATCATAAAACATCGAAACTTCGTCACCTTCGCGCACGCCGGTATCAATGCGTACGCCATTTTCAGATTCAGGAAAACGCAAATGACGCAACTTTCCGGTTGATGGCAAAAACCCGGTCGCCGGATTTTCCGCATACAGACGAACTTCAAACGCATGGCCATTCAATGGAATTTGCGACTGCACCAATGGCAGGGTTTCCCCCATCGCCACCCGTAACTGCCACTCCACTAAATCCTGGCCTGTAATCATTTCGGTGACCGGATGCTCCACCTGCAAGCGCGTGTTCATTTCGATGAAATAGAAACTGTCCTCGCGCAAACCATTCGACGCATCGGCGATAAACTCAACCGTTCCCGCCCCCAGATAACCGATGGCCTTTGCCGCCTGCACCGCCGCCGCGCCCATTTTCTCGCGCATGGCCAGCGGCATACCGGGGGCCGGGGCTTCCTCGATCACCTTTTGATGGCGGCGCTGAATGGAACAATCGCGCTCATATAAATGCACAGCATTGCCGTGGCTGTCGGCGAAAACCTGAATTTCAATATGGCGCGGCTTGGCCATGTAACGTTCGATCAGAACCTTGTCATCACCAAATGCCGCCTTGGATTCGCGCATGGCAGATTCAAGCGCGCCCGCAAATTCCCCCGCATGATCGACCCGGCGCATGCCGCGCCCACCGCCGCCCGCAACCGCCTTGATCAAAACCGGAAAGCCGATTTTAACGGCCTGCTCTGCCAGAAACGCCGCATCCTGATTATCACCATGATAGCCCGGCACCACCGGCACATTGGCTTTTTCCATCAGGCGTTTGGCGGCATCCTTCGCGCCCATCGCGCGCATGGCCGATGCCGGCGGCCCGACAAAGATAATTCCGGCATTCGCGCAGGCTTCCGCAAACAGTGGATTTTCTGACAGAAATCCATAGCCCGGATGAATAGCCGACGCCCCTGTGCGTTTGGCCGCCGCGATAATCACCGGAATATTCAGATAGCTTTCCGCAGCGGGCGACGGGCCAATATGCACCGCGTCATCGGCCATCGTTACATGCAGCGCGCCCGCATCCGCATCCGAATAAACCGCTATCGTGCGAATGCCCATGGCGCGCGCTGTACGGATTACACGGCAGGCAATCTCACCGCGATTGGCAATCAGCAGGCTGTCCAGCATCAGCTTTGCCACCAGGGTTTGCGTTTGGCCAGAAACGCGCTGGTGCCTTCGCGGCCTTCATCGGTCTGGCGGATTTCGGCAATCATGTTGGCGGTATAATCGATCAACCCCTGATCAATTTCGGCATGCGTTACACGGCGCACCAGTTCCTTGGTAATGCGCACCGCGTCCGGCGCCGTCTGGAAAAACTGCGTCACCAGACGTTCTGTTTCATCAGCCAGCGCATTGCGGTCTTTCACCACCGCATGCAGATAGCCCATGCGATAGGCCTCCTGTGCCGTAAAGCGTTCCCCGCTCAGAAAATAGCGGTGCGCCATACGCGCGCCCATGGCTCGAACTACATAAGGCGAGATGGTGGCGGGCGTCAGCCCGATGCGCACTTCCGTCAGTGCAAAGAATACATTCTCACTGGCAATCGCCACGTCACAGGCCGACACCAGCCCCATGCCACCCGCAAGTGCCGGACCATGAACAACAGCAATCGTCGGCTTGGGCAACGTGTACAGACGATTTAACATCTTGCCCAGTTCCGCCGCTTCGGCCTGATTGGTCGCCTTGTCATATTCCGCCGCCGCGCGCATCCAGGATAAATCGGCGCCCGCTGAAAAACTTGGTCCATTGCCTTCCAGCAACACCACCCGCACCCCATCGGCCCCGCGCAGGGTTTCAAAAATATCCGACAGGCGCTCAATCACATCAGGGTTAAAGGCATTATGCACATCGGGACGGTTTAGCGTCACCACCGCCACGCCTTCACGGGTGGTGTTTAGCAATACGACATCTTCTTCGGACATTTTATTCTCTCCTGGAGGGCGTTGCGTTTTTATCGAACCCTAAAAAATCATTTTCCCGTCACCCCACCCCAACCCCTCCCCATAAAGGGGAGGGGCTTACCGCCGGGATATAATCTTCTCCCTCCCCCTCGTGGGGAGGGCCGGGGTGGGGGGCAAAGAATAAAAAGCTTCCTTCACTAAAACCCCACCCTCATATTCTATTCTTCCGCGTTACATCCGGAATATGCCGAATTTCGTGTCGCGCTGCGGCGCATTTTGCGTAATCGACAGGCTTAGTCCCAGCACCATACGTGTATCCTGCGGCGCAATAATGCCATCATCCCACAATCGCGCGGTGGCGTAATAGGGATGTCCTTCTTCTTCATAACGCGCGCGCACCGGCGCCTTGAATTCGGCCTCTTCCTCCGCGCTCCAGCTTTGTCCGGCGGCTTCCATACCCTCACGCCGCACTGTCGCCAGCACGCTTGCCGCCTGCTCGCCGCCCATTACCGAGATGCGCGCATTGGGCCACATATACAAAAAGCGCGGGCGATAGGCGCGACCACACATGCCATAATTCCCCGCACCGTACGATCCGCCAATCACCACCGTAAATTTTGGCACGGCGGCGGTGGCAACAGCCGTCACCAGTTTCGCGCCATCCTTGGCGATGCCGCCTGCTTCATATTTGCGGCCCACCATGAAGCCGGAAATATTCTGCAAAAATACCAGCGGAATATTTCTCTGTGCGCACAGTTCAATAAAATGCGCGCCCTTCACTGCGGATTCCGAAAACAGAATGCCGTTATTGGCCAGAATGCCCACCGGATAGCCATGAATATGCGCAAAGCCGGTAATCAAAGTCGTGCCGTACAGCTTTTTGAATTCGTCAAACTCGCTGCCATCCACAATGCGCGCAATCACTTCGCGCACATCATATTGCGCCTGTGCATTGGCGGGAATAACACCGTTCAGTTCCGCTGGATCAAAAGCCGGTTCGCGCGGCGGCTGCACCGCCAGCCTCGCCTGTTTGTGGCGATTGAGATTGCCGACAATCCGACGCGCCAGCGACAGCGCATGCATGTCATTCATGGCGTAATGATCGGTCACGCCGCTGATGCGCGAATGCACATCCGCGCCGCCCAGATCTTCTGCCGAAACAATTTCACCGGTCGCCGCCTTCACCAGCGGCGGCCCACCCAGAAAAATCGTGCCCTGATTGCGCACGATAATGCTTTCATCGCTCATTGCCGGGACATAGGCGCCGCCCGCCGTGCACGACCCCATCACCACGGCAATCTGTGGAATGCCGATCGCCGACATATTGGCCTGATTATAAAATATCTGCCCGAAATGATTGCGGTCAGGAAAAATTTCCGCCTGATTGGGCAGGTTCGCCCCACCGCTATCCACCAGATAAATGCACGGCAGATGGTTTTCCATCGCCACTTCCTGGGCGCGCAAATGTTTCTTCACCGTGATCGGATAATAGGTGCCGCCCTTGATCGTGGCGTCATTGCAGACAATCACGCATTCCTGCCCGGCCACGCGGCCAACACCGGTTAGAATGCCCGCGCCGTGAATATCGTCGTCATACATGCCATAGGCGGCAAGCTGGCTGAATTCCAGAAATGGCGCACCCGGATCAATCAGATTTTCAATCCGGTCACGCGGCAGCAGCTTGCCGCGCGCCACATGGCGTTCACGCGATTTCGCATTGCCGCCAAGCGACGTGACCGCCACCTTGGTGCGCAAATCCGCCACCAGCGCCTCCATATGCGCGGCGTTTTTCTTGAACGCTTCGCCGCGCGTATTAATAATACTGGAAAGCACGGCCATCGGTTAATTCAAACGCTCGATCGCCACCGCAGTCGCTTCGCCACCGCCAATGCACAGCGCCGCAACACCGCGCGTTTTGTTATATTGCTTCAACGCCGACAGCAACGTGATGATGATGCGCGAACCGCTCGATCCCACCGGATGGCCCAACGCACACGCCCCGCCATGCACATTGACTTTCGAATGCGGAATATCCAGCTCTCGCATTGCCGCCAGTGGCACTACGGCAAAGGCCTCGTTAATCTCGAACAGATCAACATCGTCAATCTTCCAGCCGGTGCGCTTCATCAATTCTTCAATCGCACCGATAGGCGCGGTGGTGAACCATTCCGGCGCGCGCGCATGGCTGGCATGCCCGACAATCCGCGCCAGCGGTTTCAGGCCGCGCGCCTCTGCCGTCGATTGCCGCATCAGCACAAGCGCCGACGCGCCATCGGAAATGGAACTGGAATTCGCCGCCGTCACCGATCCATTCGCTGCAAAAGCCGGTTTCAGACCCGGAATTTTCGACACATCCGCCTTGCCCGGCTGTTCGTCAGTGTCGATCACCCGTGCGCCACCACGGCCCTTTATCGTTACCGGCACGATCTCACTCTTGAAACTGCCATCATTAATCGCCTTGTTGGCGCGTTTCAGGCTTTCAATCGCATAGGCGTCCATCACCTCGCGGGTGAACTGCAATTCGCGCGCGGTGTCCTCGGCGAAGGCACCCATCAGCCGCCCGTCATCGGCATTTTCCAGCCCGTCATAAAACATCGAATCTTTCACTTCGCCGTGGCCCATGCGCATCCCGGCCCGTACTTTCGGTAGAATATACGGCACATTGGTCATGCTCTCCATGCCGCCCGCAACCGCAATACCATCGTCACCCAGGCCGCCAGACAGCAACCCGTCATAGGCCTGCATCACCGTCTTCATGCCGGAGCCGCACATTTTATTGACCGTGGTGCACGGGGCCGAATCCGGAATACCCGCGCCGCGCGACGCCTGCCGCGCCGGGGCCTGTTTCAGCCCATGTGGCAACACGCAGCCCATCAGCACTTCGTTAACATCGGCACCGGTAACGCCCGCGCGTTCCAGCGCCGCCCGGATCGCCGTGCTGCCCAGTTCCGGCGCGGTGGCGTCCGACAGATCGCCCTGAAAGCCCCCCATCGGGGTGCGGGCCATGCCGACAATAACGATAGGATCTGTGGTGCTGGTGCTGGGCATGGGTGTCTCCCTGAAAAAGGTTTCTTGGTCTGCCGCCATAATAGCGCAACCTTGCGGCTTGTGCGAGCCGACTTTATCGGGATAGTCATGGCGCAATGATAATAATTTATATGAATAACCCCCCCGGCCCCAGCCCATGCCCATAAACCGCCCGCTCAGCGACTGGATGATGCTGTTCACCCTGGTAGTGACCTGGGGATCGGCGTTCGCCCTCAACAAGATCGCCCTTCAGTCGATGCCGCCCCTGATCATGGTGGCGGGCCGTCTCGTTGTGGCCGCACTGGTCCTGCTGGCAGTCAGTGGCTGGCAAAGGCATTCCCTATGGCTGCCCTGGCGGCGATGGGGGTTTTTTATCCTGCTTGCTGTGGTTGGGAATTGCATCCCGTTCTTTTTAATTAGCTGGGGGCAACTCAGTGTGGACAGCGCGCTTGCGGGCATCCTCATGGCGGTAATCCCGCTGCTAACATTGCTGTTGGCGCATCTGGCGCATCACACCGAGCGCATCACACTCTATAAACTTACTGGATTCGTAATCGGCTTTGGCGGCATTGTGCTGCTGGTCGGACCAGAGGCCCTGCGCAATCTTGGCGGCGCAAGCTTTATCGCGCAACTCGCCATACTTGGCGGGGCCACCTGCTACGCCATCAATGTGGTGATCACGCCATTTAATCGCGTCAGCAACACGATGGTCACCACAACCGCCACCATTCTGATCGCCGCAATCATCATGCTGCCTCTGGCGCTGTCGCAACACCCGCCCGCCAGCCTAAGCCTTACCCTTGAGTCTGTTCTCGTGGTGAGTGTGCTTGGGGTGTTTGGCACAGCATTGCCGACACTGATTTTCTTTCGCCTGGTCGCCAGCGCCGGGCCAACCTTTTACGCCCTGATCAATTACATGATCCCTGTCTGGGCGGTCATCATCGGCGCACTGTTCCTGCACGAACGCCCGGAATGGAACGCCTACGCCGCACTTGCGCTAATCCTATGCGGAATCGGCGTCAGCCAGATGATGCGCAGGGCGGATTAAAGCGGGATTGTTTACACTCTCTCAGTGTCATTGCGCGCGAAGCGTGGCAATCCACCAAGCCTTCGCCAGAAGGCTACGGCTGGCAAAGGAGTCACACGGATAGGCCTTCGCGTACGGCTCTGGATCGCCACGCTTCGCTCGCGATGACGATAAAGGATATGACTGCATCTAAAAAAACACCACGCCATAAACTTATAAAAATATTTTCCCCTGCATATACAATGCACAATCGCCGCGCAAAATAACCCGCTCTCCCGCATCGGTACAGTACAGCCACCCGCCGCGCGACGATGCCTGATAGGCCGTAATATCCGCCCGCCCCAGCCGCTTGGCCCAGTATGGAATGAGCTGCGAATGCGCGCTGCCCGTTACAGGATCCTCGGGAACGCCAATTGCAGGCGCAAAAAACCTGGAAATTACATCATAGTCAGTACGCGCATTAGCGGGCGCGGTTACAACAAGCCCATCACAAAGTTTGGCAACAGCCGCCAGGTCCGGTGTCAGATGGCGAACCACATCCTCGCGATCAAACACCGCCATCAGATAGGGACCATTAAAATTCGCGCTCAGAAATTCCGCTGGTTGCGCACCCAGCGCTTCAACTAATCCCGCAGGGGCCGCACACGCAACACTTCTCGCGGCCGGTAATGACATCGCCAGGCGCGCGGGAACCGTATCCCGCCATACTTCCAATGGGCCACTCAACGTATGAAACACCACACGGTCATCTGTTGGCTTTAGCAGATTCAGCACAACATATCCTGAAGCCAGCGTCGCATGGCCGCAAAGTTTTACCTCGACCTTTGGTGTAAACCACCGCAGACGATAGCCATCGCCTTCCGGTACAAAAAAAGCGGTCTCCGCAAGATTGTTTTCGGCCGCAATGGATTGCATCACCGCATCATCCAGCCATTCTGTCAGCGGACAGACCGCCGCCGGATTACCCGCGAACAGATCGCTTGTAAAAGCGTCAAGCTGATAAATCGGAATTTCAATCTGCGTCATCATCTCTCACCGTGTGTCCATGATTTAGCGGCCCCTGCCCCGCGCCAAATCCCGGCGCGGTGCGTATCGCCTCATGCACATAGGCCCGCGCACGGCGCACGGCATCCGTCAGCCCTATGCCCTGCGCCAGACCCGTGGCAATCGCTGACGCCAGCGTGCAGCCCGTGCCATGCGTGTGTTTTGTATCAATCCGTACACTGCTCATTATCTCAACACCCCGCGCTGTAAACAGAATGTCCTGCACCTGCGGGCCTGTCATATGCCCCCCCTTGAGCAACACCGCCTTCGCGCCCAGCGTCAGCAGCGCCAGCCCTGCCCGTTGCATAGTCTCAATATCCGAAATAATCATGCCTGATAAAACTTCGGCTTCGGGAATATTCGGCGTCAGCAGCACAGCGCCCGGGATCAGCCGCGTCTTTAGCGCCGCTACCGCGTCTTCATCCATCAGCTTTGCTCCGCTCGTCGCCACCATTACCGGATCAACCACGCGCGGAATATGCGGCCCCAAAGCCGTTAGCCGGTCAAACACAGTCTCGATAATATCGCTACTGGCCAGCATGCCGGTCTTGATGCAATCCGCGCCAATATCTTCCAGCACCGCATTCATCTGATCGCGGATTATATCAACCGGAACAGCATGAATAGCCCGCACCCCAAGCGTGTTTTGCGCCGTGACCGCAGTAATCACCGTCGCGGCATACCCGCCCAATGCCGTAATCGTCTTGATGTCCGCCTGAATGCCCGCGCCACCACCAGAGTCTGATCCGGCAATGCTCAGTACACGTCCTTTATATACGGTCATAATATAATGGACCCATTTTCCTCCGACGTCATTGCGAGGAGCGAAGCGACGCGGCAATCCAGAGTCTCACGCAAAGGCCTGAGTTTGTGACTCTGGATTGCCGCGCTTCGCTCGCAATGACGATTAAGGATATGAACAGACCTATAATCACCATGCGCTAGTATAACATCTTCAGATCACGGCTTCGAGTGCTACGACAATCTGCCCGACCACCGCGTGCACCAGCGCTTCGTCTTCACCCTCGGCCATAACGCGGATCAGCGGCTCGGTGCCGGATTTGCGGATCACCACCCGGCCCTTTTTGCCAAGCTGCGCCTCGCCATCGGAGATCGCCTGTTTGACATCCTTATGCGCCAGCGGTTCACCGCTTTTATACCGCACATTTTTCAGCAGTTGCGGCGCGGGATCAAACAACCGCAACGCCTCACTGACCGGTTTATTCATTTCACGCAACACCGACAGTACCTGCAACGCGCTGATCAACCCATCACCCGTCGTTGAATAATCACTCATAATAATATGGCCGGATTGCTCACCGCCAAGATTGTACCCGTCGCTGCGCATTTTCTCGACCACATACCGATCGCCTACCTGCGTGCGCAACAATTCAAGTCCGCGATCCTGGAAAAACCGCTCCAGCCCCAGATTGGCCATGATGGTGCCGACCACGCCCTTGGCGCTCAACCGTCCCGTTCGATGCCAGTAATCACCGATCAGCGCCATGATCTGATCGCCGTCCACCACCTGCCCCTTTTCATCGCAGATCAGCACACGGTCCGCATCGCCATCCAGCGCGATGCCAATATCGGCGCGCACTTCCAAAACTTTCTTTGACAGTTTGGTTAAATCGGTTGAGCCGCATTCACGGTTGATATTAAACCCGTCCGGCTCCACGCCCACCGTAATCACGTCTGCGCCCAGTTCCCACAGCACGGTCGGCGCAACCTTATAGGCGGCGCCATTGGCGCAATCGATAACCACCCGCATGCCATCAAAATGCATGGTGCGCGGAATGGTGCTTTTGGCAAATTCAATATAGCGCGCCCCCGCATCTTCAAGGCGCAACGCGCGGCCAAGTTTTGCCGGTTCCGCCAGATGCTGGTCAATGCCATTTTCCATCATCGCTTCGATTTCCAGCTCGGTCTCATCGCTCAGCTTGTATCCGTCCGGGCCGAATATCTTGATGCCATTATCCTGATACGCATTATGGCTGGCGGAAATCATCACGCCAATATCCGCGCGCATCGAACGGGTCAGCATCGCCACCGCCGGGGTCGGCACCGGGCCAAGCAGCACCACATCCATGCCGGCCGAAATAAATCCCGCCGTCAGTGCAGGCTCCACCATATAACCCGACAGGCGCGTATCCTTGCCGATGATAACCTTGTGGCGGTGCGCGCCGCGCGTAAAAATGCTGCCCGCCGCAATACCAACGCGCAATGCAATATCGGCGGTCATGGGTGGACGATTGGCAGTACCGCGAATACCATCCGTGCCAAAATATTTTCTGCTCATAGGCCCTCACAATTCATGATCCAGCGAAGCATAGCCGTAAACTGCTAACACCGCTTTAACTATTCTGTTCCTGAAGCACAGACCAGATTTTCAATCCATCCCGCAAACTGCCCGCGTCATGGGTGCGAATATAATCCACTCCCTGCGCCGCTGCAAAAAGCTCCGCCGCCAATGTCGCTGCGCCCGCCTGCGCCACCCCTCGCCCGGTCAAGGCCCGCAAAAAAGATTTGCGCGACACCGACACCAGAACAGGCAATCCAAACAGTTCGCGCAGCGCCCTCAGCCCACGCAGCATGTTAAGCGATGCCTCTGGCTGATCACCCAGAAAAAACCCCATGCCGGGGTCCAAAATGAGGCGTTCCCGCCCAATGCCTGCCTGTTCCAGCGCATTGATACGCCGTTGAAAAAAATGCCCGACACGCTCCAGTATTGTGCCTGGATCGCTCTGTGTCCGCGTGGCAATTCCGCGCCCCTGAATGGCATGCATGACGATCAGACGGCACGTATTACTGGCCAGATCGGGATAGATTTCCGCATTCGGAAAGCCCTGAATATCATTGAGATAGGCCACCCCCGCCGCCATCGCATAACGCTGCGTCTCGGGTAAAAAACTGTCCACTGAAACCGCAATACCGCGCGCCGCCAGCGCATCCATTACCGGGGCAAGACGGCGGATTTCCTCGTCCGCCGTAACGGGTTTGGCATCCGGGTGACTGCTGGCTGGTCCCAGATCAATGATATCTGCGCCACCCTCAATCAAGGCAAGCGCCTGCGCGATGGCCCGCTCAGGGACCAGAAAACGGCCGCCGTCAGAAAACGAATCCTCGGTAATATTAACGATGCCGAGAATTTGCGGCGGCACGTTTGCCTTACGAGCCTTGTGGTTGCGGTGTCATCGGGCCGTCCGCAGCGCCGCTGGTACGCGGGCGCCCGCTGGATGGAACCGCCGTCACCGGGCCTAGAGGATGCGGCCGATCCTTGTCATCGCGGCGCAGTGTTTCACCGCGCAGGATTGCCTTGATCTCTTCGCCGGTCAGCGTTTCATATTCCAGCAGCGCGTTGGCAACCGCATGCAGACCCTCAATTTTTTCCTCTAAAATCTTTTTGGCCCGGTCATAGCATTTCTCAACAATTTGCCGGATTTCCTGATCGATGATCCGCGCTGTTTCCTCAGAAACATTTTTCTGACGCGTCACCGAATGGCCAAGAAATACTTCTTCCTCATTTTCACCATAGGCAAGCGGTCCCAGCTTATCACTGAGGCCATAGCGCGTGACCATGGCGCGCGCCATCTTGGTCGCCATATCAATGTCAGACGACGCGCCCGATGTTACCTTGTCATATCCAAAGACCAGTTCTTCAGCCAGTCGTCCGCCCATAAACACAGCAATATCGCCCAGCATTTTTTCACGCGAGATTGAAAGCTGATCGCGCTCCGGCAGACGCATCACCATACCCAGCGCACGGCCGCGCGGAATGATTGTCGCTTTATGTACCGGATCACTCGATGGGATGTTCAGCGAAACCAGCGCGTGACCGCCTTCGTGAAACGCCGTCAAGCGGCGTTCATCCTCGGACATCACCATGGAGCGGCGCTCGGCGCCCATCATCACTTTATCTTTGGCGGATTCAAACTCGACCATGCCAACCAGCCGCTTGCCAACCCTTGCCGCCAGCAGCGCCGCTTCATTGACCAGATTGGCCAGATCCGCGCCTGAAAAACCAGGTGTGCCGCGCGCCAAAATTTTCGCTTCCACGTCCGGGGCCAGCGGCACCTTGCGCATATGAACCTTGAGAATTTTTTCGCGTCCCAGAATATCCGGGTTTGGCACCACCACCTGACGGTCAAAACGACCCGCGCGCAACAAAGCAGGGTCCAGCACATCCGGCCGGTTCGTCGCCGCGATCAGGATGACGCCTTCATTGGATTCAAAACCGTCCATCTCCACCAGCAACTGGTTCAACGTCTGCTCGCGTTCGTCATTGCCGCCACCGAGACCCGCGCCACGATGCCGCCCGACCGCGTCAATTTCGTCCATGAAGATGATACAAGGCGCGTTCTTTTTGGCCTGCTCGAACATATCGCGCACCCGCGATGCGCCCACGCCAACAAACATTTCCACGAAATCCGATCCGGAAATGGTGAAGAACGGCACATTGGCCTCGCCCGCCACGGCACGCGCGATCAGTGTTTTACCCGTACCCGGAGGTCCAACCAGCAACACGCCCTTGGGGATATGCCCACCCAGACGCTGATATTTCTGTGGGTCACGCAGAAAGTCGACAACCTCCTGCAATTCTTCCTTGGCTTCGTCTACGCCGGCGACATCCTCGAACGTCACCCGATTGGTATCCTGGGTCAGCAGTTTAGCGCGTGACTTGCCAAAGCCCATGGCGCCGCCACGACCACCGCCCTGCATCTGACGCATAAAGAAAATATACACTGCCACCAGCAACAACATGGGGAACCAGGAAATCAGCAGACTGAAGAAGGAACCTTCTTCATTCGCTGCCGGCGTTGCCGTAATATTTACCCCGCGCGCGTCCAGACGCTGCACCATGTCCGGATCATATGGCGCATATGTCGTAAAGCTGCGTCCATCCCCGAAATGACCAAAAATCGACTCGCCGCTAATGGTGACGTCGCGCACTGTGCCCGCTTCGGTCTCTGACAGGAACTGGGAATAGGAAATATTATTCGTCGCCTGCCGTTCTGTCGGCCCCTGAAACAGATAAAACAGGAACACCAGCAAGATTGCGATGACCAGCCATGGAACAATATTACGATACGGTTTCAATGCGTTAACTTCCTTATTTGAGGCCGCCCTAAAAGCGCCAGAACCCCTGCCCGTACAGTCTAGACCAAAACAGTGTCCGGGACGATTAGAATATCAGGCAGGTAGGTTAAGACATAATGTGTATCGTGCGCTGGGCAAGCATGAAATTGAAATTAAATCATACCAATGCACATTTCATTTTCAGATCATGTTATCCGGCAACTGCATATTTACCGGCGCGAATCGCGCATGGAAGGCCGTTTCCTGTGTCTTGTATGCCGGATCGACAAATTCCAGATAGGGGGCCGCCAGCAAATGCTGGCCAAGCCATAATCCCGGCGTGGCCTGACAGATAATTTTAGGTGGCAGTTTTTTGGGCAACGCGCCCCGTAACTGCTTCAGGCCCGCACTGCCCACCTCGCGCACCGTGCAGGACGAAAAATCACGCATGTTCCCGATCCCGGAAAGCCGAACCTGGAACCGGTTATCCCACACAATATCATCACCAGGCGACAGGGCGATTTCAGGCCCGATTGCCGCCAGCTCCCGCGCAACCAGAATTTTATCACCTTTCAACAGGATCCGGCACCCTGACAGGGTGCGTCCGCCGGTCTTCGGGCGCTGCCGCAACCAGTCATAAAGCCTTTCCAGTCGCACCAGACGCGGCGGATATTCCTGCCCGCCCACGGCCATCAGCACGCGCGCCAGCAACCGCAAACCAATCTCTTCCGGCGCCTCGAAAATTGCGTCAGGACGCAACCCCGCAAACCCCGCCCGCTCCCATCGCACCGTGTCGCGCATAAGCTGCGCCGTCGCATGTTCCAGCGCGCTGCGTACCCGCTGCATGCGATGCGCCGTTGCCACAATCCGTGCCGCGCCAACGCCCGCTTCGGACAGATTTTCAAGCACATTGCGCGCCCGCACACGTCCAAAACGCTGGTCATTATTGCTGGAGTCTTCAATCCAGGACTGCCCGCACGACAGCAGGGTCGCCCGCAGGCGCTGCCTGGTAAAGCCCAGTAGCGGCCGCAACAGGCGCACCCCGCCCCATTGCCGTTCGGCGGCCATCGCCGCCAGTCCGTCTACGCCACTGCCACGGCCCAGCCGCATCAGGAATGTTTCGGCCTGATCGTCAAACTGATGCCCCAGCAGCAGACAGGGAATACCCATCTTCCGGCATGTTTGCGTCAGCAAGGCATAGCGCGCCTGACGCGCCGCCGCCTGAATATCGCTATGCGGCTTGTCACCCTGCCAGTGCAAAATCTGATGTGAAACACCCATCGCCCGACACCAGTCGGCAACCTGCTGCGCTTCCACCAGCGAGGCATCGCGCAAACCATGATCAACCGTCAGCGCCAATAGCTGCCCCTGATTGCCGCATGCGTTCAGCCAGCGGTGTGTCAGATGCAACAGCGCCATACTGTCAGCGCCGCCCGAAACCGCCACAGCAACAGGTGTTTGGGGAGAAAGCGCCCACAGCGCGCCGGCAAATTCCAGATCACTCACAGGCGCTGCATTAAAGATGTCAGCCATCCCGGAAAGCCTTTAATGGCGTGGAAGATAAACTTACGAACAGTTCAGACGTTTGATTTCTTCACTCGCATTTTGCGTAATCTTTTCAGGTGCTTTTGGATATTTCTTCTTAACCTGATTTAATGCCTGGCACGCCTCTGTCTTGTGCTCCAGCGCCGCAAGAGTCATGCCCAGCTTCAACAGATTATCCGGCCCTTTGCGGCTTTGCGGATATTTCTGAAACCCGTCCAGAAAATGTGTGGCGGCTTTCGCATAATCCTTGCGCACATAATAGGTCTCGCCAAGCCAGTAAACCGCATTTCCCGCCAGTTCATGGTCAGGATTATTTTTTATAAATTGCTCCATCCCTGTGGCGGCGGCCGCGTAATCGCCCGAACGCAGCAACCCGAACGCCGCTGCATATTGCTCATCGGGTGAACCTTTGGGCGATGCGGCGGCAAGACCCGGCGGTGGTGGCGGAGTACGCGATCCCTGCAACGTAGAAGACAATGCGGCAGGCGGTGGCGGCGGAAGCTCACTTAGACCTGCATCAATATCCTGTACACTCCCAGACATCGGAGCGCCCGGCTGTAAACTGCTCTGTGGCCTTGGTGGTGCAGCCCCTCCCAATGGGGCAGGCGCGCCGCCGCCTCCACCACCGCCGCGCTCCAGTGCTGTCAGACGGAAATCTATATCCTGGATCAGTTTCTCAAGCCGTGAATTTACCTGATTGACCTGAAAAGTAAGCTGTTCGATCTGCCCGACCATGCCGCGCAGTTCTGTGTCCATTTGATCAACCTGGACCTTTACCTGCGCCGCTGCCGTCTCGCCACCCATCGGGGTAATGCGGCCATTGGCGGCGCCCGTCGTAGCGCCACGTCCGCCCGCCGCGATCTGGCGTTGTAAATCCGCAACATCCTGCCGCAGCCGATTTACCTCGTTCTGCATGGATCGCATGTCTTGCGCAGCGAGCGGGCCAGTCAAAAGCACAAGCAGACAAAAAACAAAACCTGCTGGCAACAACACCCGATTGCGGGATCGCCCCACATTTGAGTTGGAACCCGAAAAGATAAATTTGGAAATCATATCAGTACATACCCCGTAAATGGGGCTGCAATATGGCTGTACCCCACCAAAAAATCGCCTGCACTTAACATCTTGCCTGTCCTGGGTAAGACCCTTTGGCAAAGACTGGCCGACAAAAAGCCGAAACAACGAATTTCGTCAAAAACGGCAGATAGGGTGAAAGCCATTCAGAATGTGCGCCCCAAAAAGGGGCGCACATTCTGGGCAATCCAGTAGACTGTATTAGTTGACAGTCGTGGTGCCATTCCGGTTCTGCGACCAGCTGGCTTCATCAGAACCCAAAGCAATCGGGCGCTCTTTGCCATAGCTGATCGTGGTCAAGCGGGCTGAATCAATGCCCTGGCTCACGAGATAATCCTTGGCTGAATTGGCGCGACGTTCGCCAAGGGCCAGGTTGTACTCGCGTGTGCCGCGTTCATCGCAATTACCGGCGACAGTAACAGTGACAGCCGGATTTTTCGTCAGCCAGGCAGCCTGCGCCTGTAATGTCGCACGCCCTTCTTCGGTCAGATCATGACGATCAAACCCAAAGAACACGCGGTTGGAAGTTGTTGCTTCCAGATCCGCCTGCGAACCAGAAACGATAGCACCGCTGCCGGCACCGCCGGCACCACCGCCTGCGCCTGCGCCTGCGCCGCCACCTTCAGGTGTAGACGAACAGGCGGCAAGCAAAAAGACCGCAGCTGCCATGCTAGCCAGCTTTAGTCCCATAGAAACTTTGCGCATCAAAAGATACTCCCCGTGATAGTTCTCGAGTAAAAATGCTCGACAAAAGTGAAGAAATCGCACCACCCTTCAGTACAACAAACGATTAAAAAATTATTCGCCGTGCACTGACTTGTATTACGACTTCAGATGAGTGACGACTCGGTCGATCAACCCTCCGAATCTGGCGCAACTCTAACCACCTTCTGGCAAAGGAATCAAGGGAGACCATGCCGGATCAGAAGCGTCGCCTAAGGTTGGAACCTCCCTTTCATTGTAGCCTGTAAGGTCAATAGAGTGTAGCCGGCTTCCGCCACCCAACCCTCTCGAGTCAGATGGACGCTCCCGGAAGAACATCAGCACGCGACCATTTGGTGACCAGGTTGGCCCCTCGTCGAGGAAGCTCTCGGTCAATAGTCTCTCACCGCTGCCATCAGGGCGCATGACACCTATATAGAAGCGTCCCTTATAAATTTTAGTAAACGCGATCAGGTCTCCGCGCGGTGACCAGACAGGTGTTGCATATCTGCCATCCCCGAAACTGATGCGTTTTACGTCTGCTCCACTGGCCCGCATGACATAGATTTGCTGCGTCCCGCCACGGTCAGAATTGAACGTAACATATTGAGAATCCGGGGAAAATGACGGTGACGTGTCAATCGACGGGCTATCTGTCAGGCGCGCTACCGCCCGGCTGCGCAGGTTCATGACATAGATATCCGAGTTGCCATTTTTGGCCATGCTCATCACCACCGAATCACCTGATGGCGAAAAACGCGGGGCGAAGGTCATACCGGGAAAGTCACCCAACACCTCCTGCTGACCCGTATTGATGTCGTAAATATAGACCCTTGGCTTGTCGTTGAAGTAGGAAAGGTAAGTAATCTGGTGGGTCGCCGGACTAAAGCGCGGGGTCAGAACCAGGTGCCGACCGCTGGTCAGAAAACGCTGGTTGGCACCATCCTGATCCATGATACCCAGCCGTTTTACACGTGCGGCTTTTGTGCCACTCTCTGAAACAAAAACGATGCGCGTGTCGAAATATCCCGTTTCGCCGGTCAGCCGTTCGTAAATTTTGTCTGAAATCAGATGCGCGACCCGACGCCAGTTATCGGACCGGGTAAAGAACACCCGCCCCTCCATCTGCTGCTCACCGAACACATCCCACAGACGAAATTCAACCCGCAGCCTGCCATCTGGCTCTGTGGTGACGACCCCCGTCACCAATGCCTGCGCATTGATCAGACGCCAGTCGCCGAATCGCGGCATTGCCCCGATGGCATCGGTCTTCTGGATAAAGCTTTTTGGGTCGAGCGGTCGAAACAGCCCGGATCGGGAAAGGTTCCCGCTAATGACCCCCACCATCTCGGAACCAACCGTGGCTTCCTTGGGGGTAGCCCCAAGAAAGTCCGGTATGGCGATCGGCATCGGATCGACATTCCCCTGGGTTATGTCGATGCGTAATTGCGCGTGCGCCCCCTGCAGGCCTATTGCCGACAACAGCGCCAGCGCGCCAATAACAAACCGGATTACAGATCGCTTAATATTCATGGTCATTTCGGTCATCCGCCTAGCATGCTTCGTGGGTCGAAATTGAGTTCGATATCCTGCCAGCGATCATATTTGTCCACCGGCAAATTCTTGAAGGGTTCGCATTTCAAAATCGCGCGCACGGCAGATTCCGCAGCCGTACGATAGGCTTCCTGCCCCGCTACACCCATGCGCGATGAATCCACCACTTGTGGCGGCTGCGCCAGCCCGCCATCGGGGCGCAGGAATATGCGCACGCGCACGATCAGGTTCTCCGCATACTGGGCCCCGGCCGGCACGATCCAGCACTGCTCGATCTGGGCGCGAATAGAATCGATCTCGCTCAGTGTCATTTGCGCGGACGTCGTTGGCCGGGTTGCCTGTGTTGGCGGCAGGTCCTGGGTGGCATCCTCCGGCTTTTCGTCGGTCTCTTCGGTTTTCTGCGCCGGATCGTCCAGTTCCTTGTCCAGCAAGGCTGCAATCTTGTTGAGATCCAGCTTTTCTTCCGGCTTCTCCTCGGGCGGACGCTTTGGCTTTACCTTCGGGCGCGGTCCATCCAGTTTGACCACACGCTCGGGCGCGGCTTCGGGCTTGGGCTCGGGTTTTTCCTCGACCTTGTCTTTGGGCAACGGCACCGCATCTTCGGGTAACGGCTCCGGCTCCGGGGCGGGCGGTGGTGGCGGTGGCGGCGCAGGTGTTGGCTTCGGCGGTTCGGGCTTGGGCTCCGGTTTCGGCTTGTCCTCTTGCACCGGTTTTTTCGGTTCCGGCCGCATGGGAATATTGGTCATCTCGGCAACGGTCGCCAGTTCCACCGGAATAGACTCCACCGGCGGTTCCCACTCGTTGCTGAACATCGGCAAGCCAAAGATCGCTATCAAAATAACGATAAGATGTAATCCCGCCGAAAGAAGCGATCCCTTGCCCATCGCCAATCATTTCTTATCCGGTTTAGCTGCACCTGGCGTCTCGGTAATCAGGGCGACCTTGGTAAAACCCGCTGATGTAATCAAGCCCATCACCTCCATCACCCGGCCATAATCAAGACTGTGATCACCGCGCACATAAATGCGGGTATCGGGTTTGTTTTCCGTAATTGCCTGTAGACGCGCGGCAAGCTCTTCAACCGCGACAGCCGTATCCTGGATAAAGACCTGACCATCCGCCTTAATGGTAATCGCCAGCGGTTCGATCTTTTCATTGAGCGGGGCCGCTTTGCTCTGCGGCAGATTTACCGGCACACCCGCCGTCAATAACGGGGCCGCCACCATGAAGATGATCAGCAGCACCAGCATCACATCGACCATCGGCGTGACGTTAATTTCGCTCATCGGCGACTGGCGGCGCGAGCTTCCCCTGCGCTTCCGGGACGACTGGGTGCCCATGCCCATTAATCCATTTCCTCTTCGATACGCCGTGATAGCACTGCGGAAAATTCCTCGGAAAAGCCTTCCAGCCTGTCGCCATAGCGCCCGACCTGATTGTTAAATCGGTTATAGGCAATCACCGCCGGAATGGCCGCGAACAGGCCCAGCGCCGTGGCAAACAGCGCCTCTGCAATGCCCGGCGCCACGACTGCCAGCGATGTGTTATGGCTTTGGGCAATGGCCTGAAAGCTGTTCATAATGCCCCAAACGGTGCCGAACAGACCGATAAAGGGGGCCGTGGAGCCAACCGTCGCCAGAAAATCCAGATAGCGTTCCAGACCCGCCATTTCGCGCGATAATGTGACCGACATGATTTTATCAATACGTTCGCGCAGACCACCGCTTAACCCGACATCTCGTGTCGATCGCCCATTGGCGCGCATCCATTCGCGCATCGCAGCGACAAACAACAGCGCCATCGGGTGGCTGGCGCGTGGCGCAACCCGTTCATATAATTCCTCCAGCGAATTGCCGGACCAGAACACTTCTTCGAACCGGTCCGCCAGCGCGATCACCCGGCGAAAGCGCAGGAACTTGTCAAAGATAATGGCCCAGGACCAGAAAGACGCCAGTAACAGGGCAATCATAACCCCCTTGACCACAATGTCGGCCCGCATAAACAGGCCCCACATAGAAAAATCGACGACCGAAACACCGGCGGCCTGCGATATTATTTCTTGCTCCATATACCCTTCCTTTACCAGAGGGCAGGAAACAGGGGGCAGAAGACAGACACCTGAAGTTCATCTGCCCGCCGTCTTCTGCCCTCAGTTTTCTGCACTCTGTCTTCTGATATCCGTGCTTTGTCCCGCTGTAGTCCGAGAACGTGGCGCAAATGAGGCGATTCGTGAACCCTCATATAGTCTGATTATTCACCCTGGTCATCTTCATCCGTGGCCAGCAGATCAAATTGGGTCCCGGATCGCCTGGGACTAAGGCCAATATGACGGAATGCAGCTTCGCTCATTACGCGCCCTCGCGGGGTGCGCTGTAGCAATCCCTGCTGGATCAGATAGGGTTCCACAATGTCTTCCAGCGCATCTCGCGGCTCGCTCAAGGCCGCCGCCAGGGTTTCGATGCCGACTGGCCCGCCATCAAAACTGGCCGCGATCAGATTCAGATAGCGTCTGTCCATCGCGTCCAGCCCGCGCTTATCCACCTCCAGACGGGTTAGCGCGGCATCCGCCTCAATAGCGCCAATCGCCGTATCGCCTGCAACGGCGGCAAAATCCCGAACCCTGCGCAGCAACCTGCCCGCCACGCGCGGCGTGCCACGGCTGCGCCGCGCAATTTCCTGGGCGCCTTCTGGTGTCAGCGTCATGCCAAGCAACCGTGCGCCACGCGATACGATTTCGACCAGCTCATCTATCTCGTAAAAATTCAGCCGGACCGGAATGCCGAACCGGTCGCGCAGCGGTGTCGTCAGCAGGCCGGACCGTGTGGTCGCGCCAATCAGCGTGAATGGCGGAAGATCAATACGCAGGCTGCGCGCCGATGGTCCCTCGCCGATAATCAGATCCAGTTGAAAATCCTCCATCGCGGGATAGAGAATTTCCTCGACCGCCGGATTAAGCCGGTGAATTTCGTCTATAAACAGGATATCGCGCGCTTGCAGATTGGTCAAAAGCGCCGCCAGATCGCCAGCCTTTGCGATTACCGGACCAGAAGTGGTTTTGAAGTTTACCCCCAGTTCGCGCGCCAGAATTTGCGCCAGCGTGGTTTTACCAAGACCTGGCGGGCCAAACAGCAGGACATGATCCAGCGCCTCGCTGCGCCCCCGCGCGGCTTCGATAAACACCTGTAGATTTTCGCGCGCCTGTCGCTGACCAATAAATTCGCCCAATGTGCGTGGCCGCAGATTATTGCCTGCCGCGTCATCGCCATGGGCATTCGGTGCCACAAGTCTGTCTTCCTCGCCGTCCTGATGGGCGGTTTCATTCATGCCGAAAGCTCCCGCAGGCCGCTACGAATCAACTCGGTCACCAAAGTCGCAGGTGAAACGGTCACACCAAGGCCATGCTGTGCGCGGCTCAGCGCGGCGGCGGCGTCTGCTTCCTTGTAGCCCAAATTCATCAAAGCGGACAGCGCATCTGAAAGCGCAAGCTGAAGTTCATCGCGAGGGGGCGAACTGGCCGACATTGGCGCCTGCCGCAGCATGCCCGCACCCAGCGCCGGGGCCTTGTCCTTCAGATCATTGGCGATACGCCCAGCCAGTTTCGGCCCAACGCCGGAGGTTCGGGCAAAGGCATTCTTGTCCTGAAGGGCCGCCGCGCGCGCCACCCCTTCAACGCCCAGCGATCCCAGAATTGCCAGCGCCAGCTTGGCCCCCACCCCCTGCACCGTGGTCAGCAGGCGAAACCATTCGCGTTCCACCTCCTGCTCAAAACCGAACAGCGTAATGGCGTCCTCGCGCACCTGTGTCTCTATATGCAGGCTCAGCGGACTGCCTATTGACGGAAGCCTTCCCAGAAAATTGCTTGCACAATAAACCAGATAGCCAACACCGTTAACATCCAGAATTAAGCTGTCGGCGCGGATCGCCGCCAGCTGGCCTTTCAACCACGCGATCATGGATGCGCCCCCGCCCTGCGCATGGCTATCATTATCCCCAGCGACGGGGCCGAATGCGCATGACAGATCGCCACACCCAGGGCATCCGCTGCATCTGCACCCGCAATGCTGCATCCGGGCATTAAACGCCCCACCATCGCGCGCATCTGGGTTTTATCTGCATGCCCCACACCTACCAGCGCCTTTTTGACCTGATTGGGCGCATATTCGGCAACAGGAATACCCCGCAGCGCGGGCGCCAGCAGCACAACTCCGCGCGCCTGTCCCAGTTTCAGGCTGGACCCCTGATCCTTGTTCACAAAAACACTTTCAACTGCCGCCTCTGTAGGGTTCCAGTCTTCCAGCACCTGCACCAGCCCCTCGAACAATTGCCGCAGCCGGGACGCCATTTCACCATCCGTGTCCGCCTTCACCACGCCATTGGCGACGTGACGCAACTGATTGCCGACCACATCAACGATGCCCCACCCGGTCGCCCGCAAACCCGGATCAAGTCCGATCAATCGGCGCATACCGTCATGCTCTCCCCAGGTTTGTTCAAACCGCAAGTTGCTCCATTACTGCATCATCGATTTCATAATTGGCATAGATGTTCTGTACATCATCGCTTTCATCAATTGCGCTGAGCATTTTCAACAGGCCCGGCGCATCTTCAGCCCCTACGGGCACGGTGAGATTTGGCTTCCAGATCAGCGCGGTTGACTGGGCTGTGCCGAATCGCTTTTCCAGCGCCGCCGCCACCTCATGCAGTGCCGCAGGTTCGCAGGTAATCTGATGTCCGTCCGGACCACTGACACAGTCATCTGCGCCCGCGTCAATCACCGCCTCCAGCATGGTGTCGGCATCAGCCACGCCAGCCGGATACTGAATGCTGCCAACGCGGTCAAACTGATAGGAAACACTACCGGTCTCGCCCAGATTACCGCCATTTTTCAGAAACGCAGAACGCACCTCGCCGGCCGTGCGGTTGCGGTTATCCGTCATGGCCTCGACAATGACCGACACACCACCGGGGCCAAACCCCTCATAGCGTATTTCTTCAAGGCTGGCGGCATCCGCCCCCTGAGATTTCTGGATGGCACGTTCTATATTATCTTTGGGCATGTTTTCGGCGCGTGCCGCCGCGATCGCCGTACGCAGACGCGGATTGGCGTCTGGATCAGGCAGCCCGGACTTGGCCGCAACCGTAATTTCGCGCCCCAGACGCGAGAAAATCCGCGCGCGCTTCTTATCCTGTGCGCCTTTGCGGAACATGATGTTCTTAAATTGGGAATGGCCTGCCATTTCCTGCTTCCACTTACCTTTATTGTCAGTTTTTTACGGCACATTAACCAGCCGCTAAGATTTATCTTGTATCAAATAACACAGGGGAAAAATACTGCATCCGTGAAGCAAGAATATCTGGAAAAACACGTATGCATATACGTCCGTAGTGTGCACAACTCAATCAGAGGGCGAAATGCTTAAATTTGGCAATAAAAAATCTACCGCTCAACAAGCCGCAGCAGCAGAGGCCGCTACAGACAGGGTAAACCTCGAACATTTTACGGCGGTAGTGAATGCCCTACCCGTAAGTGTCATGGTTCTGAACCTGCAGGATGCGACGATTAAATATGTAAACCCCTATGGCCTCGAGGCAATGCGCCTTGTGCGCGCGGGCCTTCCGGCTAATTTCAGTACGGAACAGATGGTTGGGCAGAAAATTGATTTCTTGCAGACCAAACCTGCCTTGACAGCCTCTTTCCTGTCCGATCCGTCAAACTTCCCTGTCGAAGTGGAAAGCAAGGTAGGCACCGATGTCGTTAGGCTAAAGCTGGCGTCGATGCGCGATGCCGCCGGAAAACATAACGGTGTCATCCTTACCTGGCGTATTGTCAGCCGCAATCTTCAGGCCATAGCTGATTTTCGTAAGAAACTGCATGACTCTCTGGCTGAAGTATCCGACGCCACACTGGACATTATGACAGCGGCAGGCCAGGTCAGTGGGCTGTCTCAGAAGTCCAACACCCAGGTCGAGCATGCCCGCCACAGCGCCATTGAAACATCGACCAATGTGCAGACCGTGGCCAGCGCCGCTGAAGAGCTGTCCAGTTCCATCATTGAAATTTCACGGCAGGTTGCAGAATCCTCGCGCATTTCCCAGGAAGCCGTGCTTGAAGCTGATCGTACCAATGCGACCGTGCAGGGCCTGGCGCAAAGCTCTGACAAGATCGGTGAAGTGGTCAATCTCATTCAGGATATTGCCAGCCAGACCAATCTGCTGGCGCTGAACGCCACCATTGAAGCGGCCCGCGCAGGCGAAGCCGGCAAAGGCTTTGCCGTGGTTGCCTCGGAAGTAAAAAATCTGGCCAACCAGACCGCCAAGGCGACCGAAGAAATCGCTGCCCAGATCAATGAAATCCAGGCCAGCACGAGCGGCGCCGTAAAAGCCATTCAGGGTATCGGCAAAACCATTCACCAGATCAGTGAAATTACCTCCGCAATCGCTGCCGCCGTCGAAGAGCAGGGGGCCGCAACAAGCGAGATCAGCCGCAGCGCCCAACAGGCCGCAGGTGGCACCGAAGCGCTGACCGGTGATGTGGAAACCCTATCCTCCGCAGCCATTGAAACAGGCAAAGCAGCGACCGGCGTTTCTGACGCTGGTGAGGCGCTGAAAACCAGCACACAAAAGACACGCGATGAAATCGAAAAGCTGTTGAGCGAAATCGCCAAAGCCTAGGTCGTCGCGCGCCCCTACCAGACCGATCAGGCGATGCCGCCTGATCGGCTGCCTTTTTCCAAATAACAGTGAAGCCGCCACCGCGGTTGGAGTGTACAAACCCCCGGGCGCCTGTTGCTACAGGTGGGCGCCATATATCCCAGACCACGATCCGGGACAGGGACAGCTCCCTTCGGGTGGTTTAAGGCCCCTGGGTATGTGGTCTCCTGACCAACGGGGCAGCCTCATTAATGAGTATACCACAGATCGACCTTAAATGGCCGGTTTTTTCCTAAACCAGCCTGATGACTTTCTTTCGTCATTGCGAGCGAAGCGCGGCAATCCAGAGTCCCACGCGAAGACCTGAGTTTGTGACTCTGGATTGCCGCGTCGCTACGCTCCTCGCAATGACGGCGGAGAGGCTGTGCTTCAATCAAATCTGAAATGCCCTAACGCCCTGCCCGCCCGCGCCGCCTGACGGGTTCCTGCACATTGCGGGCGAATTTTTTGGCGGCTTCCTCGTCAAACAGTTCCGCCAGCTTTTCCGTCATGGCGCCGCCCAACTGTTCCACATCAACGATGGTGACGGCGCGTTTGTAATAGCGCGTCACATCATGGCCGATGCCGATGGCCAGCAGTTCCACGCTGGAACGCTTTTCGATCCAGCCGATAACTTCGCGCAGATGGCGTTCCAGATAATTACCGGGATTGACCGACAGGGTAGAATCATCCACGGGCGCACCGTCTGAAATCACCATCAGAATTTTGCGCTGTTCGCGCCGCGCCATCAGCCGGTCATGCGCCCAGGTCAGCGCTTCGCCGTCGATATTTTCCTTGAGCAACCCCTCGCGCATCATCAGGCCGAGATTTTTACGCACCCGGCGCCACGGCGCTTCTGCGCTTTTGTAAATGATGTGACGCAGATCATTCAGACGGCCGGGACTTGGCGTCTTACCATCCGCCAGCCATTTTTCGCGCGCCTGACCACCCTTCCAGGCCCGTGTGGTAAAGCCAAGAATTTCCACCTTCACCGAACAACGCTCCAGCGTGCGCGCCAGAATATCCGCGCACATCGCCGCCACCATAATCGGGCGGCCGCGCATCGAACCGGAATTATCCAGCAGCAATGTCACCACCGTATCGCGGAACTCCATATCCAGTTCCTGCTTGAACGACAGCGCATGATAGGGATCGATAATCACGCGGGTCAGCCTTGCTGCATCCAGCATGCCTTCTTCCAGATCGAATTCCCAGGTGCGTTCCTGCTGCGCCATCAGTTTGCGTTGCAGCCGATTGGCCAGCCGTCCAACGACACTTTGATATTGCTGCAATTGCTGATCCAGATAGGCCCGCAGGCGCGTCAATTCCTCGGCGTCACACAGTTCTTCTGCCGCGATGATCTCATCAAACGTTTCCGTATACACACGATAGCTGGGAAAACGCCGGTCGCCGCTGATTTCGGGCCGCCAGGGGCGGTTGCCATCGGGGCTTTCCTCGCTGTCCTGACCTTCGAGTTCCTCATCGGACTCCATCATCACGGTCTGGCCTTCGCCCTCTTCGCCTTCACCTTCGACATACTCTACGTCGTCGGAACTGCCTTCGGAGGAATCGCCGCTATCACCATCCTCATCATCATTCTGATTCTGGTTATCGGAATCTTCGCCGTCTTCGTCATTGTCTTCGTTTTCGGGGCTTTCCTCGCCCAGCTCTTCGCCCAGATCAAGATCGGTGATGATCTTGCGGGTCATGCGTGCAAAACGTGCCTGATCGCCGATCATGCCATCCAGTTGCGCCAGATCCTCGCCTGCTTTTTCTTCGATGAACGGACGCCACAGCTCAACGATGTTTGCAGCCGACGCAGGTGGTTTGATACCGGTCAGTCTTTCGCGCACGATCAGCGCCACCGCGTCCGCCAGTGGCACCTCGGACCGTTCCAGAACATTGTTGAAACCCATTTCGGCATAGCGATGTTCCAGCGCGGCATTCAGATTTTTTGCCATGCCGCGCATTTGCCGCGCGCCGATGGATTCAACCCGCGCCTGTTCGGACGCTTCATAAATATCACGGGCCATTTCACCCATCGGTGAAAAATTCTGGTGCGTCACGCCATCATGGTGGCGCAGGCGCAGCGAATAGGCGTCGGAAAGCCCACGCAGGCGCGATACTTCGCCTGCTTGCATATCGCGCGATGGCTGTGGCAGGCGAATGGTGTCGCCCCGCACCCCCGGTGCTTCCGCCCCGAACGTTACCTGCAATTCCGGATCTTCGGCGATGGTGCGCGCGGCAAAGGTCAAGGCCCGTTTGAATGGCTCAACCGGACTTTCCTTTGCCCCGTTACTCATTACTGAATCGCTATATTCGCTGCGGATTCGGGCAATTCCTCGCCGAAGCAGCGTTGATAGAACTCGGCAACACTGGCGCGTTCCAGCTCATCGCATTTGTTCAGAAAGGTCAGCCGGAACGCAAAGCCGACATCGTTGAAGATGCGCGCATTCTCTGCCCAGGTCAGCACGGTACGCGGGCTCATCACCGTAGACAGATCGCCGTTCATGAATGCCGAGCGGGTCATGTCCGCCACCCGCACCATATCGGAAAGCGTCTTACGGCCTTCGGCTGACTGATAGGACGGCGACTTCGACATCACGATGGATGTTTCCATATCATGCGGCAGATAATTGAGCGTGGTCACAATATTCCAGCGGTCCATCTGCCCCTGATTGATCTGCTGCGTGCCGTGATACAGCCCCGACGTATCGCCCAGACCGATCGTATTGGTGGTCGAAAACAGCCGGAAATAGGGATGCGGGCGAATGACCCGGCTTTGATCCAGCAGCGTCAGCTTGCCATCCACTTCCAGAACGCGCTGAATAACAAACATCACATCGGGACGACCGGCATCATATTCATCGAACACCAGCGCGCAGGGGCGTTGCAGCGTCCAGGGCAGAATACCCTCGCGAAATTCGGTGACCTGTTTGCCGTCACGCAGCACGATGGCGTCCTTGCCGACCAGATCAATACGGCTGATATGGCTATCCAGATTGACACGGATACAGGCCCAGTTGAGCCGTGCCGCCACCTGTTCGATATGTGTGGATTTGCCCGTACCGTGATAGCCCTGCACCATCACCCGGCGATTGAACGCAAATCCGGCCAAAATCGCCAGCGTGGTTTCGCGGTCAAACACATAGGTCTTGTCAAGATCGGGCACATATTCGTTGGATGTTGAAAATGCCGGTACTTTCATATCGCTGTCGATGCCAAAAACATCGCGCACTGAAACCGTGGTGTCAGGGGCGTCAAGGGCCATTTTGCCGGTTGAGTCTACCGTCATGATTATCTTCCATACGTTAATAATGGAGCTATGGGGGCGGGTTACTTGATGCCGCTAGCCTTTAGCCGGGTATAGGCCTGAATGACCTGTTTTAACTGACCTTCTGTTGCCCTGTCCCCACCGTGGGCGTCGGGATGATACCGTTTCACCAATTCCTTATACCGCAGCTTGATTTCTTTCAAGGTAGCGGTTTCCTCAAGATCCATGCAAGTAAAGGCTTCACGCACCAAAGGTGGCCATTTTCGTGCCGGAGCCTGCGAGTTTCGCGCATTTCCCGGATCAGACGGATCACCTAAAAGACCAAATTTGTCACCCCGGCTCAATGCAGATTTGCCCCGCCCGGTCATACTGGTGTTGTGCAGACTGGGGTTGCCCTGTTTGGCCGACCATGTTGGCCGATGTCCGGTTATATTGCCCTTGATGTAATGCTCAACCTCTTCAGTGCTCATGCCGGAAAAAAAGTTCCAGGTGCGGTTGTATTCCCGCACGTGATCCCCGCAAAACCAGTAATATTCGCGCAATGCCTCTGGTGATTTAGGGGCGCGATGGGGGGCGGGATCCCTGCAGCCATCCCAGTTGCAGGCATGGGTAACCGGCGCCGCCTGCCGTTCCGAACGGGGACGTATTCTGATTTTGTCGATGTCGCGTGTAAATTTCATCAATTTTCTATGTGTAATCCTGTACTGCTTCTTCTGAAAAAAGCCTGTAAATATACATTTTTTTCCAGGGAGACGGAAACCTAAATGCGCGTTTCAGAAATAATTCGTACAAAGCTCGAACAGGGCCTTGCGCCGACATCACTTGAAATTATTGACGAATCACACCGTCACGAAGGCCATAGCGGATCAAAACCATCGGGCGAAACGCATTTTAATGTGACAATTGTGTCGGCAGTATTCACAGGCAAAACCCGCGTTGCGCGACACCGGATGGTATTTGATCTGCTGAAAGAGCAAATGGACAATCCGGTGCATGCGCTGGCGCTCAGTACGCTTACGCCAGAAGAGGCTGCTTCACGGTAATATCGCGGCAAGCAACAGTGGCAATACAACAATAGACATCAAGGTTGATTGCATGACGATGCCAGCGACTGTTTCAGGGTCTGTCTCATAACGCACCGCGAAGACATAGTTGATCACGGCGGCCGGCATTGCCGCCTGAAGCAGTAATACGCCGCGAACTGTATCGGAAAGTCCAAGCAGACCTGCAACGCCCAGACCAACGCCCAGACCCATCAGAATGCGCAGCGCGGCCAGGGCGCCACTGCGCCGTGCCGTGCCCCAGGCAATCCGCGACAGGCTGACGCCAAGCATCAACAGCATCAGTGGGATCGTAATCCCGCCCACCAGCTTCGTGGTGTTTCCAAGCCATTCCGGCACATCATAACCGCCAAACCGAAACAGTAGCGCCAGCGGTATTGCGTAGATTACCGGAGTGCGCAACATCTCGGTGGGTGAAAACTTGCCACTGTTTATCCACACACCCAGTGTCGGTTGCGCTACCGCATTGACCAGAAAAAAACCCGTGCCCAGCGCCAGCCCCTCTTCGCCAAACGCAAACAGGCAAATCGGCAGCCCCATATTTCCGCCATTGGAAAAACTCAAGGACGGCAAATAGTGGCTTATCTTCATCCCGGACCCGCGCAGAATCACGCTGCCAATAACCAGATACATGCAAATTGACAGAATTGCGGCCTGTACGATCTGAGCCAGCGCCGCCAGTTCAACCTGCAATGTACTGAGCGTCGCAAACACCATGCACGGCATGCCGATATTCATTACCAGGCGGCTGACCATTTCAGAATCAAAATTATAGCCGACCTTCGCCCAGGCATACCCTATGCCTGCGGTGAGAAATACGGGCGCTACAATCCCAAGCAGCTCCCCTATCACGAATGACTGGCCGGCTTTTGCGGGCTGTTTTCTGCGGGCGGAGTTATACGGATCGAGCTGATTGCATTTCGGCTTCGACGTAAAATCTGAAATTTGAAACCATAATAGGTGAAAACCTGACCGGCATCGGGAATGGCCTGGGCCTCGTGAATGACCAGCCCCGCTATGGTAGTGGCCTCATCATCTGGAAGGTTCCAGTAAAACTGGCGGTTCAGATCACGGATCGCAACTGTGCCGTCTATAATATAACTGCCATCGGATTGCACACGCACACCGCGCACCGGCGCATCATGTTCATCAGAAATTTCGCCGACGATTTCTTCCAGAATATCCTCGAGTGTCACCAGCCCCATCAACACGCCATATTCATCCACCACCAATGCAAAATGGCTTCGCCGCGACAGAAACGCCACCAGTTGCGCCCGCAAGGTTGTGCCTTCGGGAACAAACCACGGCGCTGTCGCCAGCGACACCACATCAATGGTCTGATCGCCGGGAATATTATCGCGATGGCGCGCAGTCATTAGCCGCAGCAGATCCTTGGCATGCACGACCCCGACAATATTTTCCGGATCGCCTGACCAGAGTGGAACCCGCGTATGCGGGCTTGAAATCACCTGCCCGATAATCTCATCCGCAGGCAGGGCGGCATCAATCATATAAATATTCTTGCGATGCACCATGATGTCATCCACCACAACCTCATCCAGATCAAGGATACCGCCGATCATATCGCGCTCGCGTTTTTTGACGGCGCCTTCGCGATGATGCAGATCAACCGCGCCACGCAATTCCTCATGCGCGGAAATCACGTCGAACGGTCGGTCGGGATCATAGCCGAACACGCGAAAAATCCCGCGCACCGTAAAGCGCACCATTGCAACCAGCGGCCGCAAAACCCAGATCACCCCCTGCATGATCAATGAAACCGCGAGCGCCGTACGTTCCGGCTGGGTTATGGCATAGGTTTTTGGCAAAACTTCTGTGAACACCACCACCAACACCGTCATCAGAATGGTGGCATAGGCAACACCCGCATCACCAAACAGGCCGATCAGCAGACTGGTCGCCAGCGCCGAAGCCAGAATATTGACCAGATTATTTCCCAGCAGCACGGTGCCAAGCACGCTTTCGCGATCAACCATCAGGGCCTCTGTCGCCTCTGCGCGGCGCGAACCATGTTCCGCCATCCGGTGAATGCGCGCGCGCTGCGCCGCAGTCAGCGCGGTTTCCGACGCAGAAAAGAATGCTGATAAAACCAAGAGGATCAGAATCGCGCCGATCAGAATTTCCAGCGGCAGATCGATGTCAACCTGCATCTCCATTATGGGGTTCATCTCCTCGTTAAACTATTCAGCGTTAAATTATTCAGCCGATGCCTTCAACACCTGCAACACGATTTGCCTGTCCACGTCACTGGTCATAAAGCATGCGCCGATATGCCGGGGCAGGATAAAATTTATCCGGCCACCGGCCACTTTTTTATCCTGCGCCATGTGCCCCAGCAACTTTTCCGTATTCAGCGCGCCTCCGGCAATATCTTTTATGCGGGTTGGCATGCCCATGTCTGACAGATGCCGTGCAACGCGCACCGCATCCTGCCCCGGTGCCAGACCGGTTTTTGCCGCCAGTTCAAATGCCAGGCACATGCCAATTGCCACACCTTCGCCATGCAGCAGCCTGTCGCTGTAACCCGTTTCCGCCTCCAGCGCATGCCCGAATGTATGTCCAAGATTTAACAATGCACGCGGTCCTGATTCGCGTTCATCCTGCACCACCAGCGCGGCCTTTGCGGCGCAACTGGTCATCACTGCGCGCGTGCGCGCCGTCTGATCCCCGTCGCGGATGCTGGCCCCTGCCGCTTCCAGCCAGTTGAAAAATTCGGCATCGCCGATCAGCCCATATTTAACAACTTCGGCATAGCCAGCCAGCAATTCGCGTTTGGGCAGTGTATCGAGCAGTGCCACATCGGCGATCACCATGCGCGGCTGATGGAACGCGCCAATCAGATTTTTGCCATAGCGATTATTGATGCCGGTTTTTCCGCCCACGGATGAATCCACCTGCGCCAGCAATGTTGTCGGAATTTGCGCAAAATCCACGCCCCGGCGCAACACCGCCGCTGCAAAGCCTGTCAGATCACCAATGACCCCGCCACCAAATGCCAGCAGCAAATCGCCACGCTCAATTTTTTCCTGCAGCATCCAGTCAAGCAGCGCTTCCAGCTCATGGAAATTTTTGCTGTGTTCGCCTGCTGCAACAATGCGGTGGCAATGAGAAATTCCGGCACTATCGAGCCCCGCTAAAAGCGCTGGCAGGTGTTGCTGCGCGACATTGCTGTCGGTCACAATGCCCACCCGCTTACGCCGCAGCATAGGTCCAATAAGGACACCGATCTGTCCAAGCAGCCCAACACCGACGTGAATGTCATAGGCACGCTCGCCCAGGGCGACATGCACCAATTGCGCGACAGGCGCGCTCATGGCGCTGCCTCATGCGGATGCCCGAAATAAACGCAAAGTTTTTCTACAATCATATCCACAACTTCTTCATGCGGCGCTTCCACGCTGTCCACGACGATATCGGCCAGCGCATACACCGGATAGCGTTCATCGCGCAGCCGCAACATTGTCTCACGCGCGTCGCCCTGTTTGAGCAGCGGACGGTTATTGCGCCGCGCCACGCGCTTTAGCAACAGTTCCACGTCTGCACGCAGCCATATAGAAACACCGTAATGCGCAATATTTTCCCGCGTCTGTGGATCCATATAGGCACCGCCGCCGGTCGCCAGAACACCGCCCGGCGGGGTTCCCTTGCTCATATCCTGTAACAAACGCTCAATCACCTTGTTTTCGCCCCTGCGAAATGCCGGCTCGCCATGTTTTTCGAATATTTCAGGAATCGTCATGCCCGAAGCCGTTTCGATTTCCGTGTCTGTGTCCAGAAAATTCACACCCAGGCGCGCCGCAAGCCGCCGTCCAACAGTGCTTTTTCCCGCCCCCATCAAGCCGATAAGGACAATAACCCTGTCTCCTGCCGGGTTATCTATCTGGGCCGTGACGGGGGGGGCTGCGCCCTCTTCTGATTCATCTTCCATGTCGCCAGACTATCCGAAAATAGCCTTATTTTCTAAGCCCGATTTTCTGCCCCTGTTTTAGCGCCATTGAAAGGCCGCAATGCACCGGATAATGTCCCAATAAAGGGAGTCTCTCCTGAATAGGGATTCGCCAGCCCATTAGACCGACAAATGTCCCTTAGACCTACAAATGCCCCTTAGACCTACAAATGCCCCTTAGACCTACAAATGAAAGGCACAGTGCCGAACGATGTCAAAGCTGCTTGGTTCCATACTGGTTTTGCTCGTCGCCATATTTATCGGCGGAGCGATTTATATTTCAATCTGGGACGTGCCACCACCGGTGCGCACTGTCGAGAAAGTCTTGCCGGATGAAATGCTGGGCAAGTAACCGCAGTCGGCATATCGCATTTTTCTCCGGTTTTCTTGGTGTTGCGGTTGTTGCTCTTGCGCATGGCATCGCACAGGCACAGGCCCCGATACCGCTTCGTCCACCATCTGAACTGGCGCCTGCCACACCTCTGCCCCCTGTCACTGAGGAATATCCCGCCGAAACTGAAAATGACGGCATCAGCACGGGTGCGCTTGGGCAACTGGATTTTGCTTCTGTCGGGATACTGACGGCTGACAGTGGCGGCTTTGGGCCACAGACATGGCAAGGTGCGGATCGCGCCCTGGTGGAGCGTCTGCTGCCAAAATTACCGGTTACGACACACTCCCCCACCCTGCAAAAGCTGATGCGGCGACTATTGCTCAGCACCGCCGAACCGCCACAGGGAACCAGTACCGGCGCATCCTTCATTGGTTTGCGTCTTGAGCGGCTGATAAAGGCCGGACACTTTGAACAGGCTGCACAGATGTCCGCACTGGCGGGTGGCCCCACCAGGGACGAAGCCCTGTTACAGGCACGTGCCGAAATTGCGCTGGCATCTAACGAATTCAAACAGGCCTGTGATATGGCCGCAGCACAGGTTCGCGCCAGCGAGGCTGTCTTCTGGCTGAAACTCACCGGGTTTTGCCAGATCATCAATGGCGATGAGGCCGCAACGCAATTGACCGCATCCCTGGTCGCCGAACAGGAACCGGACGATACCGGATATCAACGTCTGCTGGCTGCGCTGATCAGCAAATCCGGCAGGCTGCCAGAAAATCTGCCGCATCTGGACATCCTGCAATTAGCGATGATCCGATTTGCATCACTACCACTGCCAGAAAAAATTGACGATCATGCTGCACCCGCTGTTTTGAAATTGATGGCGCGCATGCCCGGCGCATCGGTGCAACAACGCCTGCCCGCCGCCGAACGCGCCGAGGCCGCAGGCGCAATAGGCCCGCAAGAGGTGGCCCAGCTTTACTCTGAAATGCCCTTCACCGTGGAAGATCGCGCCGGGGCCGCTGAACTGGCGACAACACTGCCCCCCGCCCAGGCCAACGCCTTGCTGTTCCAGTCCGTGCGCGGACAGGATTCCACCGCCGGCCTGACACTTGCGCTATCCGCTGCATGGCGGCTTGCCCGCGCCAGCAACAGTTTTGCAACCGTTTCCCGTGTCAATCTGACCCCCATACGCGATCTGGTTCCCGCGCCGGAAATGATCGAAATTGCCGCTGAAGCCGGTCGCGCATTGCTGCTGGCGGGCGATCCTTTGGCCGCGACTCGCTGGTATGATCTGGCCCGCGCATTAAGCATTCCCGGCAACAATCCCGCCGCAACGCGCGCCAAAAATGACCTGTGGCCGTTGTTGCGGCTGGCGCAACCTGTTGCGGGCATACCAGAGGATCCTCTCGAAATCACCGCCTGGCTGGCGCAATTATCGCCAGAGGATAAAACCCGCAAGGGGCCTATCCTGCTCTCCGCCATGTCGGCGCTGGATATGGCCACACCGGAGTCCGAATGGGTCGCCATGGCGCAGGATACCAAAAAAACCGATGCGGCTGCGATGCCGCCAGCGGCGTTGCTGCATCTGCTGATGGAAGCCAGCCAGAGCGGGCGCGTCGGGCAAACCGTTTTGTTAAGCCTTGCCTGTCTGGGCGAAAATGGCGCGGGCCTGACGGACCCGTTATTGCTGGGAATTACCGTGCGCGCGCTCAACACCGTTGGTTTGCAGACAGAAGCCCGCGCACTAGCGCTGGAGGCGGCGTTGCAGGCTGGGATTTAGAATATGTTTTTCCCGGATTTAATGGAGTGCGATATTTTTCCCACTCTGCTCTTATTTCTCCACCCCACCCCAACCCCTCCCCATCAGAGGGGAGGGGCTTTACCACCGCGTTCTGATCTTCTTCTCCCTCCCCCTCTCGCCAAGCGAAGCTTTGGCGTAGCTTTGTGCGGGGAGGGCCGGGGTGGGGGGAGAATGAGCACATGACCAAGGCGCATTTTGATCCGCTGATCGAGGCATTTCTGGAAATGCTTTCGGCGGAGCGTGGGGCTGCCGCCAACACGCTTGCCGCCTATGGCCGCGATCTGACCGGGTTCAGGGATTTTCTGACGCGCCGGAATATCACTCTCAAAGACGCCGACGCGGAAATTATTCGCCGCTATCTGGATGGACTATCCTCAGCGGGGTTAAGTGCGGCAACCGCCGCGCGGCAATTATCCGCCATCCGGCAATTTTACCGCTTTCTGCTTTCCGATGGCATGCGCCAGGAAGACCCATCCAGCAATTTAGACGGCCCGCGCCGCCGCCGTCCCCTGCCCAGGATAATGGGCGAGAGCGATGTTGACCGGCTGATTGCCAGCGCACAGGCGCGCAATGAGACACCGCAGGCGGCACGACTATGCTGTCTGCTGGAAATTCTCTATGCCACCGGTTTGCGGGTCAGCGAACTGGTCAGCCTGCCACTGGGCGCCGTGCGCAATGATCCGCATCTGTTGCTGGTGCGCGGCAAAGGTGGCCGCGAACGTCTGGTGCCGCTGGGCGATCCGGCGCGCGCGGCGATTGAAAAATATCTTGCCGTGCGCGCGTATTTTCTGGGCGAGGGGCAGCAGTCAAAATTCCTGTTTCCCTCTCGCGGCGGCAGCGGCCATCTGACCCGCCACCGCTTCGCGCAATTGCTGGGAGAACTGGCGGCAGAAGCCGGATTACCTGCGCACAGTATTTCACCCCACACCCTGCGTCACGCCTTCGCCACGCACCTGCTGGCGCACGGCGCCGATCTGCGCGCCGTGCAGCAAATGCTGGGCCATGCCGATATTTCCACCACCGAAATCTACACCCACGTCCTGACCGCCCGCATGCAGGCGCTGGTCAAACAGCACCATCCGCTGGCGAAAAACTAATGTAACAGCCCCCTTGTTTTAACTACCCTTATAGGGTAATATTCTCCCCGTGGAAAAACGCACAGCCCATTATGATCTTGCGAGCGTCCAGTTGGCTGCTGCGCAACTGGGGGCGGCGGCATTCACAAAGACTGCTCTTGATGGCGGCCGGAATATGGGCCTGACCTTGAGCGAAATGCTTACGGTGATCGCTTCACTGACACGGCGCGATTTCTATAAGTCTATGACAGCTTTCGCCGATCATCGGGTGTGGTAGGACGTGTACCATGCAACAACACCCGTCAGGAAAGACGCCTATATCAAGATTACGATGCGCGATTCAGCACCAGTGATTCAGTTCAAGGAGAAGTGAACATGGCCCGGAAATGTCTAAATTGTGAAACCCGCAAGGGCATGAAGCGTTTTGAGGATGAGACCTTCAGTATCACACATGCCGGGTTATCAACGGATGTCGAAGGGCTTTCGGGCTGGCGCTGCGCAAACTGTGATGAAGCAGAGTTTGATGCCGCCAGCGCCCGGCGTTATGCGGTGGCAGGCGACAAGTTGGTGTTGCGCAGTCGCGCACAGCAGAGCAAAGAAATTCGCCGTATCCGCCGCAAGCTGGGTTTAAGCCAGGTGGCGGCCGCACGTCTCACCGGCGGTGGCCATAACGCATTCTCCCGCTATGAACGCGGAGAAGCGGCCCCGTTGCCCGCCGTAATCAATTTGTTCCGACTTCTGGACAGGCATCCGGAGCTGCTGAAAGACCTGGTGTGAGGGTGCAGGCATCGGCAAAACGCTAATGCCGGGGCGGGAGTAAAATCGCCACCCCACCCCGGCTTGACAGCGCCCGGTGTCCGGGCCACAAAGCGGGTCGTTGTCACAATGGTCAGGGGCCAATGCGGACCTATCTGGATTTTGAAAAGCCGGTCGCGGAACTCGAAGATAAAATCGAGGAATTGCGCCAATTAGCCGCCAAAGACGCCTCAATGACCATCAGCGATGAGGTGGCCCGGCTGGAAACCAAGGCGGCCACCTTGCTGCGCCAAAGCTATACGCGGCTGACCCCCTGGCAAAAAACCCTGGTGGCGCGCCATCCGAACCGGCCGCATTGCCTTGATTATGTGGGCCAGCTTTTGACCGAATTTACCCCGCTGGCCGGGGATCGCGGTTTTGCTGAGGATAGCGCTATTATCGGCGGCCTAGGGCGGTTGAACGGTCGGCCCATCATGCTGATCGGACAGGAAAAAGGCGCCGATACGGATGGCCGGGTGCGGCATAATTTCGGCATGGCGCGGCCCGAAGGCTATCGCAAGGCCATGCGCCTGATGGATTTGGCGGAAAAATTCAAATTGCCGGTCGTCACCCTGATTGACACGCCTGGGGCCTATCCCGGTGTCGGGGCCGAAGAACGCGGCCAGGCCGAAGCTATTGCGCGCTCAACCGATCGCTGCCTGTCATTGCAGGTGCCATTAATTGCGATCATCATCGGTGAAGGCATGTCCGGCGGCGCCATCGCGCTGGCAGCGGGCAACCGGGTGATCATGCTGGAACATGCAATTTATTCAGTGATCAGCCCTGAAGGTTGCTCGTCAATTTTATGGCGCGCTGCCGACAAGGCCAAAGACGCCGCCGCCGCCATGAAACTGACGGCGCAGGAATTACTGGCGCTGGGAATTATCGACACGATCATCCCCGAACCCATCGGCGGCGCACACCGCGAGCCAATGCAGACCATCCGTCAAACCGGGCTGGTCATTGAAAATGCCCTGACGGAATTAGATGGCTGGGACGCAAACGAGGTTCGCAAGACCCGCCGCGAGAAGTTCCTGAACATAGGACGCCAGGGGCTGCTTTAGCAGCACCCCTCTGGCCCACACACACCCGCACCGGCATCGGTGGTGGCCACATAATCCTCGCCCTTGGTTTCTTTTGGATGGCGAGAAACTGAACGCATACAGTCGAATAGACCAGCTTCTTCCAGTGGAATATCAATCAATGGCGGCACCGGAATGATCTGCGCGCTATAAGGGTCGCGGTTATACAGCCGGTAGGTTTTATCGCACACCGCAACCGGCACACCACGTTCCAGCACATGGCCGTCATCATCTTCGACCTTGCGCCAGGGGCCTGCATAGATCACCGCCTGTTTGCGTTCCAGACATATGCCCTGTTTGCCCTTGTGCGCGGTGATGGTGATCGAACGGAACTCGATGCCTTCGACCGTGCGCCAGGGGGCGGCATCGCGCTTGGCTATGGCGATGCCGTAAAAACCCGCATCTTCGAAGGCGCGCAGAAATTCGCGTTCCTGAAACGCGCCGGAAATGCAGCCGGACCATAATTCGGGATCATTGCGCATATGCTGCGGCACCGCCTCATCCGACACAATGTCGGAGATGGCAACCCGGCCACCCACTTTCAGAACCCGGAACATTTCGGCGAACATTGCCGCCTTGTCTTCGGCGGCCACCAGATTCAACACGCAGTTGGAAACGATCACATCCACACTGGCGTCGGCGATCAGCGGCGTGTTCAATGCCTGATGTTTTTTGAACGCGTCCAGCGCCTCTAAATCCGCATAGGACGATACCGGATGCGCCGCCAGCCAGGCTTCGACGGCCGTTATGTCGGTGCGCAAATCCTGAATTTTGCCGCGTTTGAACTGCACATTGTCAAAGCCGGTGCTGTGCGCCATTTGCTGGCGGTATTTTTCGGCCAGCTCCAGCATCGGCGGGTTAAAATCCACCCCGATGACCTTTCCGGCTGCGCCAACAATCTGCGAGATGATGTAACAGATCTTGCCGCCGCCACTGCCCAGATCCAGCACGCTTTCACCCTCCCGGACAAATTGCGATGGATCGCCGCAGCCATAATCGCGATCAATTATTTCCTGCGGAATGATTTTCAGATATTGCGGATCATAATCCACCGGACAACACAGCGCATCCTCGCGTTCCTGCGACGCCGCGCCGTAACGCTGCAACACTTCTTTTTCCGTATCCAGCGGCATCATGTCCATGCAGTGTCTCCCGTGTTTACACAAATGGTCTATATATTGTTCGTTGGAAGACGCGCGCCGGTTACGCCTTGTTCCCAAACTGGCGTTGCCACCAGCCACCGCGTTTTGGTCCGGCGGGCGATTCTGGCAGCGCGGATTGGGGCAGGGGTTCAGGTTCAGATACCGCAACATGAACCGGTTCAGCAACCTGCGCCACGGCGATTGTTTGGTTATCCGGTGTTGGCTGCACGACTGCCATCGGAACCGTTTCCGCGATAACGGCTTCGTCCTGCGTCACGGCCTCTGGCTGCCGTGATTCCCAGGCTGGCGCATCCGCTGTTGCTTCATCGCCCATGTGGATTGGAATGATGAGAATATTGCCGGATTGCCCGGAATCATAAGCCCCGGCGTCAGAAACCATGTCGGCAGCATCGTCGGCCCCCTGCAAGGGTTGCGTGCCGGCATCGCGTTCACGATTACGGCCCCGGCCACGCCGACGGCGGCGCGATTTACGGCGCACGGCTTCTTCTTCCGCCGTTTCACCTTCCAGTCTTACAATAGGTTCTTCGCTTAACTCGCTGATATCATCTGATATTTGAACATCTGAATCGCCTTCGGTGCGTGGTTTGCGCGCCACATCACCGCGCCCTCCCCGTCCGCGTTTGCGCCTGCGCTCTGGATCCCGCTTTTCTCCGGCTTCCTGCACGACGGGTTCATTGGCTGCTTCTTCTGCGGCTTCTTCGGCTTCTTCGGCTTCATCCACTTCGTCTTCTTCCACAATCTCCGGCGCAATTGGCGCGGTGATCAGGGACGGCGGAATAATGGCAATGCGATCTGACTGTTTGATTTCAAAATTTGGCGACTGAATGGCGTCCGACGCAATGATGAAAATCGAGCTGGCCGTGCGGGCCTCAATCTGGTGCAGCCAGTGGCGTTTCTGATTGAGAATATAAATCGCCACGTCGCTGGGCACATACACGTCCAGTATCGGGGTCTGGCGACGCAGACATTCCTCTTCGATGCCGCGCAGAACACGTAGCGCCAGCGAGTCGACCGAACGCACCAGGCCAGTGCCATGACAGTTCGAACAGGGGCGCGTTGTGGTTTCCACCACGCCCTGACGCAACCGCTGGCGCGACATTTCCAGCAATCCAAACGGGCTGATACGCCCGATCTGGATATTGGCGCGATCTGAAGCCAGACACTCCTTGATCTTGCGCTCTACTGCCTTGTTGTTGCGCATATTTTCCATGTCGATAAAATCGATCACGATCAGGCCAGCCAGATCACGCAGGCGCAGTTGGCGCGAGACTTCTTCAGCGGCTTCAAGGTTTGTTCGTAACGCCGTCGCCTCAATATTGGCTTCACGGGTGGACTTGCCGGAATTCACGTCAATCGAGACCAGCGCCTCGGTTGGATTAATGACGATATAGCCGCCGGATTTTAACCGGACCGTCGGATCAAACATCGAATCCAGCTGCGCTTCTACCTGATAGCGCTGAAACAGCGGCACCGGTTCACGATAGAGCTGCACCCGCCGGGCATGGCTGGGCATCAGCATACGCATAAAATCCTTGGCTTCGCGGTAGCTGGCCTCGCCTTCGACCTGAATGCTTTCAATGTCCTTGTCGTACAGATCACGTACGGCGCGTTTGACGATGCTGCCTTCCTCATTGATCAGGCAGGGAGCAGTGGAACGCAGGGTCAATTCGCGAATGGTTTCCCATTGCCGCAGCAGATAATCAAAATCGCGCTTGATTTCCGTCTTGGTCCGGTTGGCCCCCGCCGTGCGGATAATCAACCCCATGCCTTCGGGCACTTCAAGCTCCGCCGCGACGGCCTTCAGACGCTTGCGATCCACCGCATTGGTAATCTTGCGCGAAATCCCGCCGCCACGCGCCGTATTGGGCATCAAAACGCAATACCGGCCCGGGATTGACAGATAGGTGGTGAGCGCGGCGCCTTTGGAGCCGCGTTCATCTTTCAGAATCTGCACCAGCATGATCTGGCGTTTCTTGATGACTTCCTGAATTTTATATTGCCGCCTGCGGGCGCGCGGGCGCGACACTTCGTCCAGCGCGTCTTCACCGCCCACGGATTCGATGCGCTTGCGCGGACCTTCTTCCCAATCGCCGTCCTGACGGGCTTCGGTCGTGCCATCCTGACGGGCTTCAGATGCGCCATCCGGGCGTTCATTGCGCCGCCGCCGACCCGAACGCCGGACACGTTGCGGCGTGTCGGTTTGTTCGCCTTCGGTTTGTTCGCCGGTCGGTTGATCGCCAGCGTCTGTGTGCGCTGGACCGTCGTCAGTTTCGGCAGAAATAACCGCTTCAGCATAGGCTGTTTCGGGCGCATCGCCGGTTACATGAACGGGCGGGACATCCTGGTTTTCGGGAGCGGCCTCAGATGAGTGCCTGGCAATCTCACCTTTATCTTCCAGCTCACCTGGATCCTCCAGCGGTTCGGAGCTGATGGAATCCCGCTCATTCCCGGCCATCAACATGGGACCGGAACTGGAGTTGCCGTCTTCTACATCTGAACTGTCCGGATCATCATCCTCTGAATGCGAAACATCGTCAGCATCGCGATCCTCGGATTCATGATCTTCTGAATCAGTTTCCTCGGAATCAGCTTCTTCGATCTTGAAATCGACATCTTCATCGGCTTCTTCGGCGCGCTGTTCTTCCGCAGCGTCGGCTTCCAGCAGGGCCTGCCGGTCGGCCACGGGAATTTGGTAATAATCCGGGTGAATTTCACTGAAGGCCAGAAACCCATGCCGGTTTCCGCCATAATCAACGAAGGCCGCCTGTAAGGACGGCTCGATCCGGGTAACCTTGGCCAGATAGATATTGCCGATTAACTGTTTGCGTGCGGCCGATTCAAAATCAAAATCTTCAAGCCGGGTACCCTGCACGACAACGACCCGGGTTTCTTCCGGGTGGGTCGCGTCTACTAACATTTTCTTGGTCATCAATTGTGTCTCCAAGCCATAGGGCGCAAAGGCGCACCATCATGCGGGCGCTGGCCAGTATGGCTGATGTTTGGTAAGCACTGACGGGGGATCGGCTCATCCGCCCCCCGCCAGACACAGCAGGAAGCCTGCGCTCCGCCAACCGATTTCGGTTGACGCGCATTACCCGCCATAACTGGCTGGGCCGGTTCTTACTGGTTTTACTACCGGGTTTCATGTCTCATCGGACCAGCCATAGGCCGCCCGCCATAATTTTTCACAATAGCTATTGCGTAACAAGCACTTAGCTTTAACGGCATGGCTTTCAACGCACAGCCGATTTTCTCGATTACGATTCTCGAAAACGGGCGCTACCACGCCACCTTAAACGCCTGACGGGGCGAGAGCAAGAAAACATACAGATCACAGGTTCACAGCTATAAATCTGAAAAAACTCAGGATTCTTGATATTTTGGGCTGCTGCGCGGAAACTGCATGTTCAACTGATTCGAAGGCTGGCGCCATTGCGTTTGTCAGAAGACAAAAATCACACCTATTGGTCGCGGCGTTTGATCCCTGCATCACGCAAGTTGACGCTGTGGGTGCTTGGCTTATGCCTGCTGTTACTAAGCGGCGCGGCACAGGCCGGGGAAAGCATCCAGGGGCTGCGGCTTGACGATAATTCCAATAAGACCCGCATCGTGCTCGATCTTTCGGACCGGCTTCCTTACTCATTTTTTACGCTCGCAGACCCCTACCGTGTTGTTATTGATCTGCCTGAGGTGGAATGGTCCGCCAGGTCGCGAAGCGCCAATTCAAATGCCGGTCTGGTATCGGGCTACCGTTTCGGTCTGTTTCAATCGGGTAATTCGCGTTTCGTACTGGATTTGCAGCAGCCGGCAAAGATTACCAACGCTTTCTATCGGGACACGGTAACGGGTACCGGCAGGACCAAATCGCGTACCAGCCAACTGGTCATTGATCTGGTGCGAACAGAACGCGAGAGTTTTTTGAAGACGGCCGGTTTCAAAGGCAGAACCACCCCGTCCGTTACCGCGAAATTACCCGCTTCGTCGTCAGTGGCGGCGCCATCCATGCCCGGGGTAAAACCTCCCGCATCGACGACCATGCCGAAGGCGCCCTATATCGGCGCAGAGACCAACGCTAAAACCAATATTGCCGCATTTCTTCCGCCGCCAAATCCTCGTCGCGCGCATCCGCCGATGACAGAAGACGTCCTGCCCAGCCCTCCCGCTGTAAAACCTGCGTCACCTGCGGGCGTAACTTTAAAACCTGTGCGCGTCATTGTGATTGATGCGGGGCATGGCGGGGTGGACCCCGGGGCGATCACAGCCAAAGGGGTTTATGAAAAAACCATCGTACTGGATACCGCCCGACGGTTGCAGGCGCTGTTAAGCCGTGACGGGCGCTATAAAGTGTTGATGACGCGCGACAGTGATGTCTTTGTACGCTTGGGAGACAGGGTGCAGATCGCCCGCAATTCCGAGGCCGACCTGTTCATCTCCGTCCACGCCGATGCCCTGCTGACCCGCAAGGTGCGCGGGGCTTCGGTATACACCCTATCCGAACAGGCGTCCGACAAAGAGGCCGAACTACTCGCGGCAAAAGAAAATAACTCCGACATGATTGCCGGTATTGGCATTGGCGATGAAACCGATGAACTGGTAAAAACCATTCTGATCGATCTGGCGCAGCGCGAAACCACAAATAAATCCGTGTATTTCGCCAAATTATTATTACCTGAACTCAGTGATGCCGGCGCCCTGCTGAAAAATTCGCATCGCTATGCTGGATTCAGGGTGTTAAAGGCACCCGATGTGCCATCCGTTCTGGTGGAGTTGGGACTATTGTCGAACAACACAGATGCACGGGTACTTACCTCTTCTGCCGGACGCCAGCGGCTTGCCGAGGCGCTAAAACAGGCCATCGAAACCTATTTTCGTAATCTTGAAACATAAAGCTGGAAACGCAAAGTATCAGGAGAAATCACAAAACACAGGGCGTTTTACTGATCCAGCGCGGGATGATTTTAAATTGAATCACCCCACCCACTGTCATTACCCGGCCTGACCGGGTAATCCATGCTTGTCCTCGGGCCGTCCAAGGCCGGTCCCGGGGGCCACGCGCGAAGGCCTGCGTTTGTGGCTCCTGGATTGCCCGGTCAAGCCGGGTAATGACAACAATAGGGGATGAGCATGGGCAAACCTGAAATCATCGTGATCCAGCGCGTGCATATCCCCTCAGGCGGGACCGAGTTGCAATCCCGCCTGAGTGAACAGTGCGATCTGCGCTACTCGTTAGCGGCGCGCGCACCCTCGCTATCCGTTTCTGGTCCTGCCAGAATCAAACCGGAGATCAACCCGGCCTTGCCACGGATGGCGGCTTCTATTTCATCGGCCATTTGCGGATTTTCGAGCAGGAATTTGCGGGCATTTTCACGTCCCTGCCCAATGCGGGTTCCATTATACGAGAACCATGAACCGGATTTTTCCACCACACTGCCGGTAACGCCAAGATCAATCAATTCGCCAACCTTGGAAATCCCCTCACCGTACAGAATGTCAAATTCGACCTGTTTGAAGGGCGGCGCGACCTTGTTCTTGACCACTTTGACGCGGGTCTGGTTGCCGATCACTTCCTCGCGGTCCTTGATCGCGCCGATGCGGCGGATGTCCAATCGGACCGAGGCATAAAATTTAAGGGCGTTGCCGCCAGACGTGGTTTCCGGGCTGCCAAACATGACGCCGATTTTCATGCGAATCTGGTTGATGAAAA
>CAMTVX010000006.1:0-25711 GCA_947085295.1 uncultured Alphaproteobacteria bacterium
AAGCTGATCAAGGGCTTTATCGGCACCGCCAATATCGACACCAATTCCAGATTATGCATGGCGTCCAGCGTGGCCGGGCACAAGCGCGCCTTCGGTGAAGACATTGTTCCCGGCTGCTACACCGATTTCGAACTCGCTGATCTGGCCATACTGGTTGGGTCAAACACGGCATGGTGTCATCCTGTATTGTATCAACGGATGATTGCGCGCCGCGAGGCGGGTCAGTTGCGCATCATAAATATTGATCCGCGCCGCACGGCAACGTCAGAGGCCGCCGATCTGCATCTGGCGCTTCGTCCGGGTACGGATGTACATCTGTTTAATGGCCTGTTATGTTATTTGCACGAGACAGGCGCGGTAGATCATGATTACGTAGCCGCGCACACCAAAGGCTTTGACGCAGCCCTTGCACAGGCGCAACAACAGGGCGGCACGATCAAGGCGGTGGCGGATGCCTGTGGTCTTACACCCGCCGATGTCGCAAAATTTTATGACTGGTTCACGATCACGCAAAAATCCCTGACGTTGTATTCGCAGGGCGTCAATCAATCCATTCAGGGTACGGATAAAGTCAATGCCATTCTAAATTGCCATCTTGCCACCGGGCGCATTGGCAAACCGGGCATGGGGCCATTTTCGCTGACCGGACAGCCAAACGCCATGGGTGGACGTGAAGTTGGTGGCCTGGCCAATCAGCTTGCCGCCCATATGGATTTTTCCAGTGCCGATGATATTGACCGTGTCGCCCGATTTTGGGGCGCGCGCAACATCGCGCAGGCACAGGGCCTGAAAGCCGTCGATATGTTTCGCGCCATTGGTGATGGCCGCATCAAGGCGGTGTGGATTATGGCCACCAATCCCGCTGTCAGCCTGCCCGACGCAAATGCCGTGCGCGCCGCTCTAATCAGATGTGAATTCGTCGTGGTGTCGGATATTGTCAAGGGAACCGACACCGCAAAATATGCGGATGTTTTGCTGCCCGCCACAGGATGGGGCGAAAAAGACGGCACGGTCACAAATTCAGAGCGGCGGATTTCGCGCCAGCGCGGCTTTATGCCGCTTCCAGGCGAAGCGAAACCCGATTGGTGGATCATCACCGAAGTAGCGCAGCGCATGGGTTACGCAAAGGCCTTCAACTATACAAAGCCCGCCGATATATTTCGCGAGCATGCGGCATTGTCGGGGTTTGAAAATTCGGGCGGGCGGCTGTTTGATATCAGTGCGCTATCCACAGTCGATGACGCCGCATATGATGCCTTGATGCCGGTACAGTGGCCGGTGACCGCCGCCGAGCCAGATGGTGTTGCGCGTTTACTCGCGGATGGAAAATTTCCAACACCGGATGGGCGCGCGCGCTTTGTCGCAACGGCGCCGGGCATTCCCGCTCATTGGCCGGTTTCTGATTTTCCCATGGTGCTGAACACGGGACGTACCCGCGATCAGTGGCACACCATGACACGCACCGGCACAGTTGCCAAGCTGGGGCGCCATAATTCTGAACCCTATGTTGAAATTGGCGCAGCCGACGCGGCCAGCTATGGCGTTACAGATGGTGGCCTGGCACATGTGCAGACAACGCTTGGAAAAACGGTTCTGCGGGTGCGCATCAACGAAGAACAACGCCCCGGCATGATGTTCGCGCCCATTCACTGGAATGATCAATTCGCATCCGAGGCAATTGTCGGAAGCTTGATACCGCCTGCAACCGATCCCGTCTCAGGACAGCCTGAATTCAAATGCACGCCCGCCAGTATTCGCGTCGCCAATTTTCGCTGGTCGGGCCTGTTGCTTTCGCGTCGTCCAGTCACACTGGACAAAATTGGTTATTGGAGCAGGCGCGCAGGCGATAGTTGCCATATTTACCGGCTGGCGGGAAATGATGACCCGGCCCTTGCGGATGAATGGGCGCGCAAAACTTTCAACGCAGCGCTTGGTAACGGGAATGTGGAATATCAGGATCGCGGACGCGGCATTTACCGCGCCGCCAATGTCGGACAACACGGCATCGAAGCCTGTCTGTTTATTGGTCCTGATAACATTCTGCCCGATAGCGATTGGCTGGAATCGCTGTTTTGCGAAACAGCAATGACGCAGGACGCGCACGCCGCTGTTCTGCATGGACGCCCGGCGGGGCGCAAATGCGAAACGGGCGCGATAGTGTGCGCCTGTTATAATGTTGGCCAGAAGACCATTTTCAATGCGATTATGGCGCAGCGTCTGGAGAGTGTGGCCGCTGTTGGCGCGGCGGTTCAGGCGGGCACCAATTGCGGATCGTGCCGCCCGGAAATTCAGGCCTTGCTAAACAGTGTGGCTTCCCGTCAGGATGCCGCATAATATTTGTTTTGCCGGAGTGGCCAGATATGTCACGTTTCGATGACGCCATCACCGCAATAGATGCGGTGCATAGCCAGGATCCCAATCAGATTATGGAAGCGGGCGAAATGCGCCCGGCCGAGTCGATATATGCCCGGCGCATGAGCGAGATGTTACAGGCTGTTTATCCTGACGCCTCTGAGGCGTTGCGTCTTGCCGCGCGATGTCAGCATATCAAACGCTGGGAACTTCCGCGTACTGAATATCCCGATGGCCGCGCCGGTTATCTGCAGTGGCGTACCGAAGAAAAACGCCGTCATGCGGTGCTTGCCGGGGAAATTCTGCGCAAGTCCGGATATGAAGAGGCGGTCGCGGACCGTGTTGGCCAGTTGGTACGCAAGGAACGCCTGAAACAGGATGTGGACACCCAGCGCCTGGAAGACGTGGCCTGTCTGGTGTTTCTGGAAGACCATCTGGCAGACTTTGCCCCCAAACATGCGCAAACCAAAGTGGTGGATGTGATCGCGAAGACCTGGCCGAAAATGTCAATTGCGGGGCAACAGGCGGCGCTGAAACTTGACCTGCCGGCAACATCGCAGCGGCTTGTGCAAATGGCGCTGGCAGGAAAAAAGGGCTGATCAGGCTTTTGGGTGCGCCATCAGTTCCGCGCGAAATTCGGCGACATTGACATTCTCACCGCTTTCCACGTCGATGATTTCTTCGATCTGGGACAGTACAAAATGATGCTCCCGGTTGGAGCTGATACCCATGCCCTGCAGGACAAAATCCCCGTCCTCGCTATAAATTCGTGTCAGGATCAGCCTTCCACGCTGCCCTTCACCATTGGGGGTATGAACCAATAATTCAAGCAACCGGGAGATTTTATCAAATAGAACTTCTGCCACTTTGGCCCTATCGCAATGCCTTTGCAGGTTTAAAAAGCTGATTTATACTTCCTAAACCTTAATTATGCTATTGGATTGAAGGGACAGCTTTTCAAAATTCAAGCCTGTCCACGCAGTATAGAGGATCTTGCCATAGGTAGTTAGTCCCGGAAAAAACCACACTCCCCAGCTATGGCGTCACTATTGTGTCATTCGATATTATGTCGTTTAACTCAATCAACGCGTAACACCGGCATCAAGAAGACCCATGATAAAACTAGTTATATTATTATTCATCACTGCAACTGCATTCGTATTTTCCATGCAGGCAGGTTTTATCAGCTTGCTCTCATGGATTTGGCTTTCCACGATGATGCCGCAAACCGAAGCCTGGTCAACACCGTTATTAAACTACTCCAATTTTATTGCAGGTTTACTGACTGTTTTTGCGATGATTTTCGCAAAAGACAAAATAAAATTCCCTGTCAATACTTTTACAATCCTGTTTTTTCTGTTTGTCATATTATTTACTCTCTCTCAAATTTTCTCGTTTGACAGGGATCTCTCTGCTACTCAATTCCGGATTGGAATAACAACATTATTCATGGCTTTCGCCACCATGATGTTGACGAATAGCAAAATCAAAATCCAGATAGTGTTATGGATTTTTGTCCTCAGTGTTGGTTATTTTGGCATTACACGTGGCTTATATACAATTGCCAGCGCGGGTGGTGGCATTGTTACCGGACCTTCGGGCACAGTACTTGCTGATAATAATCAGCTTGCTGTCGGCCTGGCAATGATGGTGCCTATTGCGTTTTATTTATTCCGCACCAGCACTGACAAAAAGGCGCAGCTTATGTCTGCGGGTATATCCACATTGAGTATTTTTGCGATAATTGGTACGCATTCACGCGGCGGGTTGATTTCTCTTGGAGTGTTGGTTTTCGGTTTGTTGATGCGGTCGAAGAAAAAGTTCCTTAGCTTATTCATATTCGCCTTTGTTGCAACTGCTTCCCTAACATTGATGCCCGATAAATGGTTTGAGCGTATGGACACCATTTCTAATGTCGAGGAGGATAGCTCCTTCATGGCGCGGGTCGCGGCTTGGGAAGTGGCATACAAAACTGGCCTTCAACACCCGATTCTGGGGGTTGGCCCACGTCTGCAATATTACCCGGAATATAATACGCGTGTCGGCGCATCTTACAATTTTCTGGCAACTCACAATGCCTATCTGGAAATAATGGCTGGGAACGGATTGCTGGCCATGCTGGTATTTATTGGAATGATGGCTACCACATTCTTCTGGTGTAGCAATGTCCGAAAATTAACAAAGGGCCGACAAGGGTATTTATGGGCGAATGATCTGGCCGGGATGTTGCAGCTATCGATGGTCGTATACGGTGTTGGCGTTATTGCCCTGTCCATGGAGTTCTGGTTTGGCGTTTGGCTCAATATGGTGTTGATCCTGAACCTGCGTGAACTTGTATTGCGTGAACTCAAATTGATACCTGTTGCAGTAAAACAAGAAGAGGCTTATGCGTGACCGCGATTATTTGGCTTTTTTTCCTTATTTCCATCCTAATGGCAATGTATTGGTATAAACAAAACAAGCACCTTAACGGTACGTTTGACCGCACACATGGTCTGCTCGCCATGAAGGATGAGTTCGAAAACTCAAAAGATCCCGATGGCCGCAAAGACCAGCGCACCACTGTGTAACTGTTTAAAAATTCGCTGGCCAATCAGAAATTTCCGTTTCTGACTGGCCAGCGATTTAATGATGAGTGGCTGTCATACCGGCCAATCCGGCTATTGCGCCACAAGGCCACCATCGACCACCATCGAGTGGCCCGTTACAAAAGATGCGTGATCAGAGCACAGCCACACCGCTGCCTCGCCAATTTCAGAAGGTCTTCCCAAACGTCCCACGGGTTCTGTTGCCGTAAGTGCTGCAACCAGTTCAGGATTGCTGCCGCCCAAACGGCCAACCATTGGCGTGTCGATCAGGCCAGGGCACACGCAATTCACGCGGATGCCGACCTTGGCATATTCCAGTGCTGCCGTTTTGGTCAGACCGATCACGCCGTGCTTTGAAGCGACATAGGCGCCTAGTCCTGGGAAGCCAACCAATCCCGCCACCGATGCGGTGTTGACGATGGCCCCGCCACCGCCTTTCAGCATGGCCGGGATCTGGTATTTCATGCACAGATAGACGCCCTTTAGATTGACAGCGATAATCTTGTCGAATTCGTCGGCCGGCATATCCGCCGAGGAGGCCTGCTTGCCCTCGATGCCTGCATTGTTGAACGCCGCATCCAGCCGACCATGCGCCGTCATGGCGCGATCAATCAGGGTTTTGACATCTGTTTCCACCGTCATGTCAGTTCTGACGAAAAGTCCCTGATGGCCCTGCTTGTTGATCATGCCAAGGGTTTCTTCGCCGCCCTTTTCATTCACGTCCGCGATGATGACGCGCGCGCCTTCACGGGCGTAAATCTGCGCGGTGGCGCGGCCAATGCCTGATGCCGCCCCCGTAATGATGACAACTTTGCCTTCCATAATTCCGGTCATATTTTCCTCCTGTTGACTGGTTTGAGATTATTTATTCTGCTGCCGCGTGCAGCGCTGGAATGGGTTCGCTGGCAAGCACGCCTTTGGTCTGCAAGGCAGCAATCCGATCTTTGGAATATCCAAGATATTCACCCAGCACGTGCGCATTATGCTCACCCAGGAACGGCGCGACCAGATCGAGATGCCCCGGAAACGCTGAAAAGCGCAGCGGCATTCCGGGAACCTGAAACCGCCCAAGCCCACGATCCTCAATCCAGCGAACGGTTTCGCGCTCAATCAGATGCGGATGCTGACAGGCCTGCTCCACGGATAAAATCGGGGCTACGGGAATGTGATTGTCTTCCAGTATGCGAATGGCGGCTTCGTCGCTTTCCTGTGCCTGTAGCCAGCCTTCAATAATGGCGATCAGTTCAAGCTGGTTCTCGGCGCGCGCGGCATTGTCGCAAAATTTCGGATGCTCGATAATATCGGGTCGTCCCAGCACTTCGCAAAAGCGCGGCCACATATTGAGGATCGGCAGCAGGAATACCGGCATCGTCTTGCCCTGAAAAATTCCTGCGGGCGCCACCGCATAATGGTGCGAGCCAGAGCGCGTGGGCTTGATCTCGCCCTTGCTGCATGACCAAACCTGCACATTGACTTCGTGATGATGAAAATAGCTGTCAAGCAGCGACACATCAATATACTGCCCACCATGACCACGCGCGCGATGCAGCAGCGCAAATCCAATTGCCGCCGCCGCATGTACACCGGTGCCAACATCACCCAGCGCCAGTTGCGGAAAGGCGGGCGCCTTGTCCGGATCGCCGATCATGCTGGTCACGCCCGCATAGGCCTGACCAATATTGTCGAACCCCGGCAAGTGCGCCAGCGGGCCGGTCTGCCCAAATGCTGAAATCGAACACATGATGATTTCCGGGTTGATCGCCTTTACCACGTCCCAGCCAAGGCCAATGCGGCCAATAACACCTGGCGCGAAATTCTCAATGAACACATCGCATTTGGCGATCAGCCCTTTCAGGATTTCCAGCCCTTCGGGGCTTTTGGGATCCAGACAGATGGCTTTTTTACCGCGATTTTGCTGCACGTAATAGGCGCTGCGTCCGTCCTTGAGAAACGGGAATTTACGGCTGGGATCACCGCTCGGAAATTCGACCTTGATGACTTCGGCACCCATTTCCACCATCAGGCGCGTGGCTGCCGGCCCCGCCAGAAACTGGGTAATATCAAGCACACGAAACCCGTCCAGAATATGCTGCATGATGGCCTCCCTCCTGTGTGCGTTCTGTTATTATGCGAACGCTTAATTACAGCGTGACAGGCGGGAGATACGCAGTCAAGCATGATCCTGTCGCTAAGACTTTGCGGGCACCTGCGACACAAGCATGGCCGTAGCTGAACTTTTAGCGATCAACTCGTCCTTGTCATTGAATAGTTCGCCTTCCAGAAATCCGATGCTTTTTCCCATGCGCAACACCCGACCCACAGCTTTATGCGGCCCCGGCAACGCCGCGCGGAAAAAGCTGACCTTGAGTTCAAGCGTTGGCGGACCAAGCATCATTTTTGACGCAACCAGCACCGCATGCGCCATCGCGCCATCCAGCATGGCGGTTACAAATCCGCCCTGAATCACCCCTGCCGACTGGCATAAGTCTTCTTTGGGATGGAACTGCAATATGGCCTGTTTTTTCTCCTGACAGATCGCGTGAACGCCACCGTCCAGATAACGCATGAATTGCAGTTTGCTTACGCGTTCACGCAGCGCCAGTAATATCTCTTCATCAGTCATGAATATATCTGTTCAGCCCCGCGCCGCAGCACCGGCGTCAATTGTAACAACTGTGCCGCTGATATAGCTGGCGCGTTCGGATGCCAGGAACGCCACCAGGTCGGCCACTTCCTCTGGCTTGCCCGCGCGCCCGAATGGCAGGCCTGCCATCATTTTTTGCCATGCAGGGGAATCAACACCACCGGCCATGCCCTGCGCCATTGCAATCAGGCGTTCGGTTTCGATCATTCCAGGATTAACAGCAACGACACGAATGCCATCATTGGCGCTGACCGCGCCCATCGCGCGCGTGAATGCCATCAGCCCTGCATTTCCTGCGGCACCCGCGATATAGGTTGCCATGGGGCGCTCTCCGCCGGTGCCAATCACATTGATAATGACGCCGCGTCCGCGCGCCTTCATTTGCGCATACATTTCGCGACACATATTAATGTAGCCAAACACTTTCAAATCCCATGCCGCGCGCCAGCGTTCTTCATCTACCGCATCAATCGTACCACCGGGAATGGCGCCGGCATTATTCACCAGAATATCGGCATCCGGGCATGCAGCGACCAGGCTTCTGACATTTCTACTGTCACTCAGATCGAGCGGATGGATGGTAACCGACACCTGATATCGGGCAAGAATGGCGTTCGCTACAGCGGCAAGATCGGATTCTGTCCGTGCGGCAAGATGCAGGTGGCACCCCTCCCCGGCCAACATATGGGCGACGGCGCGGCCAATGCCCTTCGATGCGCCGGTGATCATGGCCGTCTTGCCCTGGAGATTGAGCTGCATTTTGGATCCTTCAATTAAGGGGCGGCAATTTGGTGTTGGCGTTTGATGCGCCGCGCCTAGTTTAACCCAAATATCACAAACGGCCAGCTCCGCCGGAACGGGGACAGACTAGTAAGTTAAATTTTATGAAAACAAAAATTCGCCGATGCGCACTTATTTGTCGATCAAAGTAAAATTTTAGGATTTACCCAAATTTAATCTCTTGATTAGTTAGATTTTACTATAATTAAAATCATGTATTTGACAGTTATTTTTGTATAGGCGTATTTAAAATTTTAATTTACAAATATATTTATTTTCTTATTAAATAATATACTATGTATAAACTCAAATCACACTATTATTGTGGAGAATTAACCTTTGTAATATTTTCTTATCGACTTTAGAAATACTTATATTTCTTGTTTTTCTTAAAATTTCGTTTTAAATAAACTCGTTTTATTACATTGTCTGTTACGTTGTGTATTTTAATACGAAATCTGACATCGGGGATGATAAGTGACCATTTCAGAAGCAAATCTTCCTAAACCCCTGGCGCAACTATATTCTTATTGGCAATCAAAGCGCGGCGATCGCTTGATGCCTTCGCGTGCCGATATAAACCCTGTCGAAATGCAGGCATTTTTATCTCATACGATGCTGATCGACGTGCTTGCGGATCAGGGAGATAATCCGCGTTTTCGCCTGCGGCTGGTGGGAACACACGCGGTCGGGGCGTATGGCGCCGAGATTACCGGAAAATATAATGATGAGATTGACCTTGGCGATCAGCGGGAAAAAGTGATCGCGGCCTGCCTCGAAAGCGTATACAGTAAGGCGCCCGTTTTTCTGTCCGGCAGCATTGTAAAGCAACCGGAAAATGAAACCATCACCTATGAACGTTTGGGCGTTCCGCTTTCCAGCAATGGCGAGAGCGTGAATATGATACTTGTCGCTGTCAAATTACAGCGAAAACAGGGTGGCTCTGTTCTGGGATAGACGCCCTGGTTTAATCACCAGGCAAGATGCGCCTTGACAGGCGATGCCCACCGACTTAAAACCTGACCCGAATTAGCACTCATGATCCATGAGTGCTAATCGGCTGTGATCCTCATGGCCCCAGTAATCATTGATATCATGAATTGAGGGAGACTTCGCAGATGGCTTTCAGACCATTGCATGACCGGGTTTTAGTCCGGCCGCTCGACGCGGAAGAAAAAACCAAAGGTGGCATTATCATTCCGGGCACCGCCCAGGAAAAGCCGCAGGAAGGCAAAGTTGTCGCTGTTGGGCCGGGCGCCCGGCGCGAAGACGGCTCGATTGCGAAGCTTGATGTCAAGGTTGGTGACCGTGTGCTGTACGGCAAATGGTCCGGCACCGAAATCAAGATCAAAGGCGAAGAGCTGATGATCATGAAAGAAAGCGACATTATGGGAATAGTGAGCTGATCCCAATATCAGCCGTGCATGGGCCCTGGCGGGCCCGCGCATTTCTCAGCGACAGGTCGATAAACAGAAGGAATTCGCACAATGGCGAAAGATGTAAAATTTCGCGGTGACGCCCGCGACCGGATGCTCCGGGGCGTTGATATTTTGGCCAATGCCGTAAAGGTCACGCTGGGCCCCAAAGGCCGCAATGTCGTGATCGACAAATCCTACGGCGCACCGCGCATCACCAAAGACGGGGTGACGGTTGCCAAGGAAATCGAACTTGCCGACAAGTTCGAAAACATGGGCGCGCAAATGCTGCGCGAAGTTGCCTCAAAGACCAATGATGTGGCCGGTGACGGCACAACGACGGCAACCGTGCTGGCACAGGCGATTGTACGCGAAGGCGCCAAGTATGTTGCCGCCGGTATGAACCCGATGGATCTGAAGCGCGGCATCGACATGGCGGTTGCGGCCGTTGTCGAGGATTTGCTCAAGCGTTCCAAGAAGATCAAATCTTCTGAAGAAATTGCGCAGGTCGGCACCATTTCTGCGAACGGCGAATCCGATATTGGCAAGATGATCGCCAAGGCAATGGACAAGGTTGGTCAGGAAGGCGTCATCACCGTTGAAGAAGCCAAAGGCCTGGTCACCGAACTGGATGTCGTCGAAGGCATGCAGTTTGATCGCGGCTATCTGTCGCCCTATTTCATCACCAATGCGGACAAAATGAATGTCGTACTCGACAATCCGCTGATCCTGATCAATGAAGCAAAGCTGTCCAGCCTGCAACCGATGCTGCCAATACTGGAAGCCGTTGTGCAATCTGGTCGCCCGCTACTGATCATTGCTGAGGATATAGAAGGCGAAGCGCTGGCCACGCTGGTGGTTAATAAATTGCGTGGCGGTCTCAAGGTTTGCGCCGTCAAAGCGCCAGGTTTCGGGGATCGCAGAAAAGCCATGCTGGAGGATATTGCAGTGCTTACCGGCGGCACCGTGATTTCCGAAGATCTGGGTATCAAGCTCGAAAGCGTTACGCTTGCGATGCTTGGCACCGCCAAGAAAATTATGATCGACAAGGATAACTCGACGATCATCAATGGCGCTGGCAAGAAAAAAGACATTGAAGGACGCTGCAATCAAATTCGTGCGCAGATCGAGGAAACCACGTCAGATTACGACAAGGAAAAACTGCAGGAACGTCTGGCCAAACTGGCTGGCGGTGTTGCGATCATCCGTGTCGGCGGGGCAACGGAAGTAGAAGTGAAAGAACGCAAGGACCGCGTCGATGATTCCCTCAGTGCTACCCGCGCCGCAGTGGAAGAAGGCATCGTGGTTGGCGGTGGCGCAGCGCTGGTTTATTCCATCCGTGCGCTTGATGCACTGAAACCCACAAATGAAGACATGAAAGCCGGGATCGCGATCGTTCGCAAATCTTTACAGGCGCCTGCACGCCAGATCGCCGAAAATGCCGGTGTTGATGGCTCGATCATTGTTGGCAAGCTGATGGAGTCGAAAGACAAGAACATGGGCTACAACGCGCAAACCGATAAGTTTGTCGATATGTTCAAGGAAGGCATCATCGACCCGACGAAGGTTGTACGTACCGCGTTACAGGATGCGGCTTCTGTCGCTGGCCTGCTGATCATGACCGAAGCCATGGTCGCCGATAAGCCTGAAAAGGGTGACGGCGGCGGAATGGGTGGCATGGGCGGAATGGGTGGTATGGGCGGAATGGGCGGAATGGGCGGCGGCATGATGGACGGCATGATGTAGCTGTCCTTCCCCTTCTTCCCGGGATTGAAAAGGGCTGTGGGCAACCGCAGCCCTTTTTGCATGCCAGGGTATGCCAAAAAGATGATGCCGGTCCCCAATGACGGGGGCGAATCGCCATTAGAGACCGGCAGACTACCGACAGGATGGGGATTACTGTCGGCCTTTCTCCAAATGCCCCATTTGGGACACGCTGAGAAAACTCATAAGAAATCAGCCACTTTTTGTTAAATGAAGCCCGCTGAATACACCTATAGATTGATATATTATTTGATTGCAATCAATAGGAATTAAAGTTAAAGTTTCTCTCGCTAATAGAGTGAAATTTGATGATTCTCGCTATAATTGAACATCAACGCTTTAACTTCCTGCGATCAAACCGCGAGAGAGGCTTTGAAAATGAACCAGGTGTCGCAAATAACCAGATCCAGATCCAAAGGCGATTACGTGTCGCTGAAACAGGCTAGCAAGCGGCTTATCAAAGCTTGCGGTGGGTTAGAGGCCGCATCCATGGTCACCAGGGTAGGCCATAGCGAACTGGCGCGCTACTACGACCCGGCGGAAAAGCTGTTCATGCCGATTGATGTGGTGGCTGATCTTGAGGTGATTTCGGGCACACCACTGGTCAGCCAGCCTCTTGCGCATTTGCTTGGCTTTGCGCTTATGCCCATAAAATCGGAGCTAACAGTGGAACCAAGCCATCATTGGACGGCGCTGCTTGCCCAATTGGGCGAGGAAACCGCCATTGCATTGCGCCAGATTGGGGCGGCGCTGACTGATCATGGCACATTGACGGCCCAATCGATCGACAATTATCAATTGCCAAGGCATCTGGATAATCTGGTTCAGGCCGCGCTACAACTAAAAGCCTCCATCGCACATCGTCAGGAGCGAGGCATCCAATTCAGGAACCATCAGCAGCATGTTAATTCTGAGATGCTGTCACAGGAAGGCTGACATGCCTTCTGATCAATGGTCATTCCGTGATCGTTTGAATCGATAGATCGTTTCAATATGTGATGGAAGCATCCCTCTGGGTGTGTCATCCCGGTCTTGTTCCGGGATCCATGAGCTTACCCTCGGGCTGACAAAGCCGGTCCGAAGGGCCGCAAACACAGGCTTTCCCGTGTGCCTCCTGGACCCCGGCACAAGGCCGAGGTGACAGCCCGTGTGTTGTTAGGGTCTGTCCGGTTTTAGTTAACCCACTTCGGCGTCATTGCGAGCGAAGCGTGGCAATGACAATGAGATGATGTCGATTCATTCAAAACGGGACAGACTCTAGTCGTGGTTCAACCTAAACGCGATGCTCCAGAGTCTGGATCAGATTTGCCGGCCATAGGTCGCGGTCCTGTGGCATACGGCGCACGATGACGCCGTAGCGCAATAAATCAACGCGAACGCAACAGACTCTATGCCCGCTTCGTCCTTGTGTGCAGCAAGGCGGCGCGTGATGGCGGCGTTGCGCGTAAAATCAATTCCGAAAAATTCTGGCCCGCAAAGCGTCCGGGAAGGCGCCGTATGTTGTATTTTTGCAATATGCGAGATTATTCTCTGGTCATAGATTATTGTTAGTAATTTTACTAACTAATTTTATTGACACTGTGCCAGCACCTTAATAGTTTCCAGTGAGATCAAATCAGGGATGCAGCCAGTGGTAATCAGGCACGGGCATGTGGCGGAATGGTTTGATACGGGGGTAGCGGATACTGCCCCCACGTCGCGCATAAAACGATTAGCAGGTTGGGGTATGGCTCAAATCAATCAGACGACGGAACCTAATTCCGTCGCGCAAGCTGTCCTGATAGGGCGGTTCGCGATGTTCCCCCGTCACGCAGGTCACACAATCGCAGGAATGTCTGGCGTTGATGCAGCGTCCGGCAAGGAAATTTGACGGTGAATGTCAAAAACAGGTTTGCAAGAATTTCTGATCAACCTTTGATCGCGTGCCTTGCAGACACGGCGTGGACTCCGCGCCGTTACAGCGTAGCGCCGTTTTGGCGGCGCCATGCCTCAATAACTTTGGGCGGTTCGTGGTTCCCTCCCCGAACCGTCCATTTTTTGGGGCTTTTCGCATGACATTTCCCGGTCACACCGAGAACACCCACCACAACGAAAACAACAAGATCACACCACCCAGGAGGCATGAATGTTCCACAAAAAGAAACCCCACAGTTCCAGCATCGTCGCGCTGAACACCAGCCGGCGTCTTGCGCTGTCAACCATCGCCCTGCTTGGCTCGACAATACTGACACAGCCCGCAAACGCCGTTGACTATAAATATGGCGAGCTTGCCGGATCTATCGATACAGTGCTTTCCGTCGGCGCGTCGATGCGTACCAGCGCGCGCGATTGCCGCAATCTTGGCCAGCCCGCAGGTGGTTGCAAGATTTATGACGCCTCAAACATTGAGAAGGGCGGCGGCGTCAATGGTGATGACGGCAATCTGAACTATGGTCAGTGGGATGTGTTTTCGGGCGCCATGAAGGCGACTTCGGAAGCCTCCGCCACCTGGCGCAATTTCAACGCCTTTGTGCGCGGCACGGCGTTTGTCGATCCCATCGTGGACAACACCGATTTCCGCGATCTGGACAGCGCGGCGCGCAGCGAAGTCTCTCAGAACGCCAAACTGCTCGACTATTTCGTCGGCGGCAGCTTTGATGTTGGCGGCCTGCCGCTGGAACTGCGCGGCGGCAACCAGGTGATCAGCTGGGGTGAAAGCACCTTCATCCAGAACGGCATCAATGTGATCAATCCGATCGACGTGTCGGCGACCCGCAAGCCCGGCTCTGAAGTGAAAGAGTTTTTCACGCCAATTCTGGCCGCCAAGGCGGCGCTGGGTCTGCCGATGAATTTCAGTCTTGAAGGCTTTTATCAGTTCAAGGCCGACAATGTTGTGCCCGATGCCTCCGGCACCTATTTCAGTTCTGCTGATATTGTCGGTCGCGGCTCGCAGCCGATTCGCTCCGGCACCTCTGATTTCGGCGATGACGCCCGTTTCAATCCGTTCCAGATCACCAATGGTCTTGATACGGATCTTTACTGGCAGAGCCGGTTGGCGGTCAACGTGCCGTCCGTTTCGGTTGAGCGCGCCAATGACGTGAATGCCGATGATGGCGGCGAGTTTGGCTTCGCATTGCGCTATTTCAATGAAGAGCTGAACAATGGCATGGAGTTCGGCCTGTACTTCATCAACTATCATTCGCGTCTGCCGATCCTGACCCAGAGCAGGACCGATACGACGCGCGCCGTCAGTATCGGCACCGCCACGACCCTGAGCGGTTTTGCGCGCGATTACATCAGCAAGACCAATACCAACGGGACGGTTCAGTCTGATGCCGCCACTGTATCCGGGACAGACCTTGCAAACTTTAATGCTGCACTTGCTGCGCCTAATGCAGCCGATATTGCCGCCGGTGTGCTGGCGCCGCAATTGGCAGGCAGTGGTCCGGTTTATAGCGCCGCCGCAGGCGCTGCGCCGGTGAATATTTATGAAGGGGCGCAACAGCTCTGCAACGTGCTCGCAGGACCACTGCAGGTAGGTACCCAGTTGCAGGCTCAGGGTGTGGCCTCGGCCACCGGAAGACCGTTTATTGCCGGTGACAATGCCAGAAACCGCTCCAATGTCGATTTCCGCATCCCCGGCGGCTATACCAACTGTAACAATATGGCCCGCTTGCGCACGGCGACCGGAACACTAGAGGCGTCACTTGCCGCTGTTATGGCCAATACCCAGAATTATCGTCTGGAATATCCCGAAGATATTAAACTGGTTGGCGCCAGCATGAGCACCACGCTCGGTTCCCTGGCGTTCCAGGCCGAGGCGACCTATCGCCACGATCAGCCGATGAGCTATGTCGGTTCGGAAGTGTCTGCGCTATTTGCTGATCTGGATGGCCGTACCGCCTTCAATACTGGCGCGGATCTGCCGGCAGGCGTTGGCTCACCCACAGCGCCGTCGCGCAATGTTGAAATTTCGCCGGGCCGCTTCACCACCACCAGAAACCAGGCTGGCAACCAGTCGGCGGCGGGTGGATCTGGCGCGAACTTCGTCAACTTTGCCGAGGTGACGCGGATTGAAGGCAATCAGGCGGGCGTTGCCGGTTCTTTCGGGGCGCTTCCTGGCAGCTATGCAGCGAGCATCACGCCGAGGACACCCGGGCTTGCCCAGGCCGCCGCATTGGCCCAGCAAGGCGCGCTGACGGTTGCAGCACTTCCAGCCAGCCTGTTTAATCCGGCAACACTGGTCGGTGGTGCGGTTGTCCCAACCAGTACGCTCATCGGTTCTGGCGGGACGACTTTTGCTCCTCCCGGCCCCAATTCTCTGATCGGTCTGGGCGGCTCCACCCTGGGCGCGCCGCCAGCGGTCAGCGCCGCCAATCCTGCGGGCACAACTTCGGTGGTGTTCCCGACCGGCACAGCGGCCAGCCTGGTCGAGGTTGCCAACCGCCTGGGCTATATCTCGCTTGATCAGGAAAACGCCAACCAGGCGCCCAATGTGGCGACGGCATTGGCAGGCGACGCACTGTTCGCCCGGCATGTGGATTCGGGTACGGGCGCTGTCCCAACCCCGATCACGCCACAAGTTCGTGCATCGCAGCTCACCGCCGCCAATGTGCGCCCCGACGGTTATATCGAAATCCCGAAGGAAGACGTGTTTACGGCGCAGGCCACCATCACCTCGGCGCTGTTCGGCTCCAATCCGATCGTGTCGATGATGAAGGCGGATGGCGGCACGGTCGTGACGGAGGTCGGCATGGTAATGGTGCCGGGTATTTCCACCAGTTCTGCCCTCGCCTCCGCCAGCGGCAGCGAAGGGCTGTTGAACCCGATTGCAGCCGCGACCTATAAGTTGAACGCGGATCTGAAGGGGCCGACCAACTACGCCACCCCGTTCTCCTGGGGCGCACAGGGCATCTTCAACATGACCTATAACCGCGTGTTTGGCACCCCCGTTAACCTGGTGCCACAGGTTGCATGGCGCTGGGACATGGGTGGCCGCACACCTGCTCCGCTGAGCAACTATATGGCCGAACGCAAGGCGATTGGCCTGTCACTGGCGGCGAACTATCAATCGCGCTGGACGGGTTCCATGAGCTGGACCGCCAATTTCGGTCCCGATGCGCCGCTGGATGATCGCGACTTTGCCTCGATCAATATCGCCTACGCTTTCTAACGGCAATTCCTGATCCATAAAAACGCCCGGAGCGCAGGTTCCGGGCGTTTTTTTTTGAAATGGCTAAAAGCACCGGGCAATTGACATTAGCGTTTCCAGCGATCTTCCTCATCGTCATCCTCGAATGCGCTGGGCTTCACTTTCATGCCGAGAAAACGTACCACTTCCTGTTTGAAGTCTGGGTCACCCATGATGGTATGATGGCTGGCGCCTTCAATGGTTACGGCTTTGGCGCCCGGGATCAGTGCGGCCAGCGGTTCCGGCTTGCCACTCAGATCATCTTCTGAACCCGTAATGACCATCACCGGAACGGCGATTTTCGACAGCGCCTGTTCATCAATGGGTTCACGCCGCGCGCTGATGCAGGCGGCTAATGCTTTCATGTCGCTGCCGGTGGATTCGGCAAAGGCGCGAAATGATAAGGCGTGTTCGTCCTTGATGTCCTTCGGATCGCTGCTGGTCAGGCCATCCGCCATCATTTTTCTGTCATCGCGCTTTTCCAGCATGCGTGCGCCAACACCGCACAATACTGCGGATTTGAAGCGCTGTGGATGTTCTGTCAACAGGCGCATGGAAAGCATCGCCCCCATCGAATGGGCAACAATGATGGCCTGTTTCGCTTTCAGATAATCCAGAAAATTGATGATGTCAGCGATCATCTTGTCGATGGCGTAGGCGTCCACCTCGTGTGGCTTGTCGCTTTCGCCATGTCCGCGATGATCCATCGCGGCATAATCAATGCCGGCCTTGTCAAGCAGATCAAACCAGCCACTGGCGCGCCATGCCTGTCCGCGATTGGCGGCAAAGCCATGCAACAGCAGGACCGGATCGCCATAACCCACTGCATTGAACGCAATCTTTAATCCGTCGGAGGTGAAGCTCGCCATATCCGTATTCCCACCCTGTTATGAATATTATTGCCAACATTAAAGCAGCAAACCGGATGAAGGTCGCGCAAAAATTACACGCCGAGACGAAGTAAATATTCTTCCTGCGCCGCTGTCTCGATGGCGCCGGGGCACGCGGTGCGCACGCGCGTCATCGCCTGGGCGGCGTCTTCACCCGTTTCGATCAGCATGCGGGTAACGGCAAGTCCGGCGCGGCCACGCCCGCCACGGCAGTGAAAAATGATGTTCTGCCCTGACTGCAACAGGGCGTGCAGTTCAGGCCCATGACTTTCCCAGCGGCGTTCCCAATGCAGGTCTGGAATATCACAATCCACAATCGGCAGGTAAATATGGCGCATGCCCAACACCGCACAGGCCGCACCCAATTCAGGCAAAGGCGGCCCGGCCCAGTCCAGTTCCGCCATCTCCATCAGGGTGATCAGCGCCGTGGCGGGAAAATCCCGAATTGCCTGCAAATCCAGGTTCAGGCTGTGATTGGGGCTGGTTCCCAGCGCGGGCGGGTATCTGCGGCCCGGACAGGGGCAAATCCCGATTTTCCCGCTATGCCGTGTGGTAACGGCGCTGATGGGAAAGGCAGAAGCGCGCAATCTGGTCTAACCGGCGCTAAAACAGTCTTGTGGTCTGGCCTCGTTGGCGGCCAGCGTCTGATCATGGCGAAACAGCGTCCCGCAATAGGGGCAGCGAATTTGTGCATCGCGGCCCATATCCAGATAAATATGCGGGTGATCATGGGGTGCCGACGCCCCCATGCACTCAAATTCCTTCACGCCGATGGCGATTTCATCCACACCGGAATCGTTAACAAATCGTGAACGGCCATGCGACGCCATCTCGTAATTTCCTTCTCTGAATCGCAGCTTTATATTCACTTGTTAACAGATTATTTCCAATAAAACCATACGGTGAGCTATCCACAATGGATTAGACACACAGTTTACGCAAGCACACCATGGTAAATAACCTGCAATGAGCATGGCTGAATCATCCCGTGATATGTCTTCGCTGATCGCGATGGCGCGCGAAGGAACCCGACGTTCCCGTCAGCTATTGGCGGAAAATGTGCTCGATCTTATCATCAGCCAGGATGGTCGTTTAAGCGATCGCGAACGGGCGCTGACAGATCAGGTTTTAACCCGTCTGGTGCGCGATATGGAATTGCTGGTGCGCCAGCAAGTGGCCGTGCAGCTAGCAGCGCTTCCAAATGCCCCTGTCGGCCTGATTGAGATGCTGGCCCGCGATGATATTTCCGTTGCCAGCCCGATTTTGCAGCACTCTAAAGTACTTCAGGAATCCACCCTGATTGAGATTATTCGACAGCGCACCCATGAGCATCAGCTATGCATTGTCATGCGCGAACATGTCTCGATGGCTGTCAGCGATGCGTTTATAGAACATGCAGCGGACCCCGATATACTGGAGGCCCTTATCCGAAATCCCAATGCTGATTTATCCAGTGCTGCCATCGCCTATCTGGTTGCCGAAAGCCGTCGCTTCGACCAATTTCAGGAACCCCTGTTATCACGGGCCGATCTACCGCCAAACCTGGCAGCCCAGATGTTTTGGTGGGTATCTGCCCATCTGAGAGATAAAATTCTGAGTGAGTTCAATATTTCTGAACATGAACTTGACCCAATTCTGGAAAATACGACAAAGGCAATCATAGAGGCGACAGACGCGGAACGCTCGAAGAGCATCGGCGCGTCCGCCGCTCTACTTGTATCTGCATTAAAAGAAGAAAATCAACTAACGGTTGAATTTATTATCAACACATTACGAAATCATCGCATTCCGGCGTTCTGTGCGGGCTTGTCCAGTTTGACTGGAATTTCATTTGCAACCGTGAATCGTATCATACATGATAAAGACATCACGCCTTTTGCTGTTTTGTGTAAGGCGGTTAAGTTTAGTGAGGCGCATTTTTCAAGCATGGCGTTATTGCTAATGCAGTCACGTAATAATAACCGCCAGCAATTAAACGATCTGCGCGGGGTAATAGAATTATTCCGTAAAATATCTTCTGAACAGGCGCAGTTGACATTAAACTATTGGCACAATGATTCAGAGTTGCAAAAGGCGGCGACAAAAATACGATAAATTCTATATTAAGTTTATTGCGTCCGGGGTAAGGGTATGCAGCGGTTCACGTTTAACGAAGCAGGCAAAGCGAAGCCCGACAATGCCACTGGCTACTCAATAATGAATGAGCCTGCTGATGGCAGCGTGCTCACGCGCCTTCTGGAAGAGGTCGCGCACCGTATCAGCTTTTCTGATGATGCGGCTTTTTATGTTTCCGGACCTACCGGAAAAATATTGTTTATCAGTTCCGGTTATCACGCTGTTGCTGGCGCACTTCCTGAAAATGGGCAGATCGCCGATGATATTTTTCAATTCATTTGCAACAACAATGAAAGCTATGTCCGCGATGAAATCGCAGGCGCGAATTCTGGTGTGTTGGCACGGCTTATCCGCTCATATCATTATCCTTTATACGATCATTCCAACGCGCTGCTGGGTGTCGTTGGCCATTATGTAGAAGCTGGCAGCCAACCACCGGCAGCGGCAATTAATACTGGCCTGGAGGCATCGCGCAGACATGATCAATTGCGCGCGAGCGCTGATTTATTCTGGGAACTGAATGCAGAAGGCAAACTGATTGCATTGTCCGACAGGGCTACCGACATTCTCGGAAAACCTGCCAGCCTGTTCATTGGCGAGGATCTTGAGGTAATAGGCCGTTTTATTGAACGATCCGGCGAGGCCGCACGACCACCGCAAGGGTTCTCAACACGGCAGCCATTTCGCGACGCCATATTTTTTATTCAGGGACAACAGCAGCCATATTATTTTCACATGAGCGCGGTTCCGGTTTTTGAAATCAGCAGTGGAAAGTTTCAGGGTTTTCGCGGCGTTGGCGTCAATGTTACCGAACGCTTTCAGGCTGAGGACGCCGCAGCGGCCGCCCGTCGCGAACTGGAACAGGCGAAAGAGGCATTGATTAACCGCAATATTCAACTGGATATTGAGCGCGGCCGCGCAGAAAACGCGCTTAAAGCCAAAACAGAATTTTTGGCCACCATGAGCCACGAATTGCGTACCCCGCTAAATGCCATTCTTGGGTTTTCAGAAGTGATGACATTGAAACTGTTTGGTGAGTTGAGCGATCAGTATACCGGCTATGCGGATGACATACTGAAATCCGGGCGGCATCTGCTCTCGTTAATTGATACGATGCTAAAAACTGCGCAGGTAGATAATGACGAGGTATCGCTGAACCTGCAGCATATCGATGTTGCAAACCTGATTGAACAGGCAGTGAGTATCGTTCACCTGCGCGCCGCCGCAAAAAATCTGGACCTTGGCAAGGCCGTAGTGAAACCTGGCTGGCTGATCAAGGCGGACCCACTACTGGCGACCCAAATCCTTGTAAATCTTTTCAGCAATGCCGTTAAATTCACTGAGCCCAACGGCGCCATCGGTGTAGATATTTCAGCAGATGTCCAGGACGGCGTGGCTGTTGCCGGGATCACCATATGGGACACCGGCATAGGCATGTCTCCCGCCCTGCAAAATACAATATTTGATAAATTTGTGCGTGGCGATAACGCCTTCGCCTATGATGATGTCGGACAGGGAATTGGTTTGGGACTGCATATCTCAAAACGTCTTGCTGAATTGATGCAGGGTAGTATCCGGGTGCAAAGTGTGGTGGGTAATGGCAGCCGGTTTACGCTTGTGTTGCCATTGATCGGCACGCCTTAAATCTTAAGCACCGCGCGCAATTCTTCCAGCCGCACCGGTTTGCTTAAACGCACGACGCTTAATAATCCGCCCAGTTCACCCAGCGCCTTGGCGATTTTTGAATATTGCGGATTATATCCGGTCACAATAATCAGTTTACCGGCGAATTTTTCGGTGGCCAGCCAGCGCGTGATTTCTGCCCCGTCAAATACAGGCATAACCATGTCCAGTATGATCGTGTCTGGTCGAAAAATGTTAAAGGTATCAATAAACTTTCCGGGTTCAGACAGTGCCAGCACTTCATAGCCAAGGCCCGTCGCCACATCTTCGACGAAATCGCCGAACATGGCCTCGTCATCCATTACCAGCAGCTTGGGCTTGGCCATTTGTTTAGATCCTGTTCCGTAAGCGACAGCTTACACAAATCCGTCTATTTGAAGCTTCCGCCCGAGGCCGCCAATTCCACCAGCAGGGGTGCGGGGGTCCAGAAAGCCGCATCGTCTTTTGCAAACTCATGCATGCGGGCGACGATCTTTTTCAGGCCGTAACTGTTCGCCCAATGCATTGGCCCGCCGCGATAAACCGGCCAGCCATAACCATGCACCCAGACCGTATCAATATCGCTGGCGCGAATGGCAATGCCTTCGCTCAGGATTTTTGCGCCCTCATTCACCATCGGAATAAGGCAGCGTTCGAGAATTTCCGCGTCGGTCACATCGCGCTGCCGGATCTGTTTTGACGCTGCAAATTCGCGGATCATTTTGACGACATCTTCGTTGGCGATGGGGGTACGATCGCCGGGCTTGTAATCATAATAGCCCGCATTGGTTTTCTGGCCGCGCCTTCCTGCCTCGCACAGCCGGTCGCGCAGGGTTTCACCCCTGGAGGTTTTCGGATTCCAGCCCACATCCACACCGGCCAGATCACTCATCGCGAACGGACCCATCGGGAAACCAAAATCAGTCAGCACCTTATCCACACGTTCCGGCGTTGCGCCTTCCAGAATGATACGGTTGGACTGGGCGGTGCGCGCAAACAGCATGCGGTTACCGATAAAACCATGACACACGCCAGCCAGCACAGCGATCTTGTTGATACGCTTGCCCAGCGCCATACATGTGGCGATGACATTTTTCGCCGTCTTCGCGCCACGCACCACTTCCACCAGTTTCATTACGTTGGCAGGGCTGAAGAAATGCGTGCCGATGACATATTCGGGGCGCTTGGTCATGGCCGCGATGGCGTTAATATCCAGCGCCGATGTGTTGGTGGCGAGGATCGCGCCGGGTTTGCAGATGGTGTCGAGTTTCTGGAAAATATCCTTTTTGATGTCCATGTTTTCGAACACCGCCTCGATCACGATATCCGCATCCGCCAGATCGGACAGATTGAGGCTGGGTTTGATCAGCGCCATGCGCGCATCAACATCGGCCTGCGTCATCTTGCCCTTGCGCGCGGTGTTTTCATAATTGCCCCGCACCACTTTCAGGCCACGATCCAGCGCTTCCTGTGTGGTTTCAACAATTGTCACCGGTATGCCGGCATTCACCAGATTCATGGTAATGCCGCCGCCCATGGTGCCCGCGCCGATCACGCCCGCCTTGTTGATTGCAATCAGCGGCGTGTCTGCGGGCACATCGGGAATTTTCGCGGCCTGGCGTTCGGCAAAGAACATATAGCGCTGCGCGGCGGATTGCGGCCCCTGCAACAGTTCACGGAACAATTCGGCTTCGCGTTTGATACCCTGCTCGAACGGCAAATTCACCGCCGCCTCTATGCAGCGGATATTATATTCGGGCGCCAGAAAGCCACGATTTTTGCGCGCGTGGGCAGCGCGAAACGCCGCAAATATTTCCGGCTTGTCGCGCGCGGGCGCAACTTTCGCATCATTATCGCGCACCCTGACCAAGGGCCGTTTTTCTGCCAGCAGTTTCTTGGCGAAGGCGATGCCGCCTTCTGTCAGATCCCCTGTTACGATCTCGCTGATCAAGCCAACTTCCAGCGCCCGGGGCGCACCAATCGGATCACCGATCCCCATCATCTCCAGCGCCATTTCCGCGCCCACAATACGGGGCAACCGCTGGGTGCCGCCAGCCCCTGGCAACAGGCCCAGCTTCACTTCCGGCAGGCCAAACTGCGCCGATGCCACCGCCACCCGATAATGACAGCATAACGCCACTTCCAGGCCGCCCCCCAGCGCCGTGCCGTGAATGGCCGCAACCACTGGCTTGGGGCTGGTTTCCATCATATCCTGCACATCCAGCAAACTGGCCCCCTGTGGGCCACCGGAACCCAGTTCGGTAATGTCCGCGCCCGCAATAAAGGTGCGCCCGGCACAGACCAGCACCACGGCCTTAACGTCGGGGTCGGCGATGGCCTGCGAGATACCCTTGTGCAGCCCGTCACGGACCGGGCCGCTCAGTGCATTTACCGGGGGACTGTTCAGCGTCAGGACAGCGATGCCATCACGGACGCTCAGATCGGTTACCGGGTTGATTGCGGTCATGGTGAGGTTCCCTGCTTCTACTTTTGTCATTATCCGCCAGCATAGCGGTTCTGAGCGTGAATGAACACCCGGTCCGCCTGCGCGCATCGAAAGCTTCTGATGGACAGACTTGTCAGAAACCAAGGCTGCGGCCCTAACACTCAGTTACAACTAACTAATTTCATTCTCAATGGGAAAAATTAACCGGAAATTAGTTAAAAAGCTGCATTTCTGGGGCGCAACGAAAGCGTTAACTATAAACCGGAGATCATCATCAGGGGCCTGCTGAGATTACGTCAATTTTACGCATATTTTTCCACTATCTACAAACGTCATAAGATCAGTGGCCGGCACACTATTGCCTATAGCCTGGTGATTGGTCTGACATGCAATATTCCAACAGTGGAGGCGCAGGGAACTTCCACGACAGCGCCGCCCACAGAAAAACCAGCCGCCGCCAAAGCAGAGGATCTTGTTCTACAGATCGTTATTGATGGAACAATAATGGAGGAATTCATTCAGGGGGTTCAGAAAAATGGACAACTGTATTTACCGCTTGGTGAAATTTCCGTGGCGCTGGATTTTCCGATCACGGTGAATGCCGATGAAATTTCGGCCGATGGCTGGTTCATCAACGAAAAAAATCATATCTCACTAAACAAGAATAGCGTCTCACTAAAAGGAGAGAAATCAGAATTTCCGCCGGGGAGTATGATTGTCAAGGATCAGGATATTTATATTGAAAGCACATTGTTGCAGACATGGTTTCCGATGAATTTTTCCCTGAGCCGGGAAAATATGACACTGGACATTTCTACCCGTGAATCATTGCCGCATATGGAAGCGCTGATGCGCAAAAAGTTACAGGCAAAACTGGCCTCACAAAAAAAATCCCCCGAAGACATAGAATATAAAAATATCTATTCGCCTTATTCGGTTGTGCAATGGCCATCTGTTGATCTGACACTTTCAACAGCCTATCAAAGCGAAGGCAGGGCGCTGCAAACGGACTTTTCTACCGTCGCCGCAGGTGAGTTTGGATATCTGACGACGCGCCTTTATGCGGTTGGCAATTACGAACAAAAATATACCGCGCGCAATTCAGATAGTGATCTGATCACAGGCATTTCCGGTGCGGATAATCTGGCAAACGATAATTCAAGCAAGAAAGTGCTTTCGGATATTCGCCTTAGCATGGGCCGCACAGACTATGAGCGTAAACTGCTGGGTCCGATCCGGGCTTCATCTTATCTGTTTGGTGATATCAACGCCATTAGCCTTAGCCAGGTAACCTCATCCGGCCAGGGACGCGGCCTCACCCTCACTAACCGGGCGCTCAACCGCCCCGATAATTTTGATATTACCAGTTTCATTGGTGACACCAGGCCAGGCTGGGATGTGGAGCTATACAGAAACGACGCACTGATCGCGTTTCAGACTGAATAGCCCCTAGATTTGTAGACACCTTGTCCCCTAAAACTGAGGCAAGGAGATCATCATGGGCAAGGCCAATTTTACCGAAGAGTTCAAACTGGATGCGATCAGGCAGATCACGGAGCGGGGTCACTCCGTTTGCGACGTTTCGCAGCGTCTGGGTGTCAGTGCGCACTCGCTTTATGCCTGGATAAAGCGGTACGCCGCTCCTCCCGGCATTACGCAGAAGGCCGATCAGCCGTCGGAGATCAGGCGGCTGAAGCAGGAACTGGTCCGCGTCACCGAGGAGCGTGACATCCTAAAAAAAGCCACGGTGGGTTCAACCGGTCAGCGCAACGGCTTGTCCAAACATATCAGCTGGCGTCGCGAAGCCAAGGGTTTTCCGGGGGCGGGTATTGAGGCGGAGCGCGACCTGATCGAGATCGTCCTGACTGTAGACGGACAGATCCGT
>CAMTVX010000007.1:0-29535 GCA_947085295.1 uncultured Alphaproteobacteria bacterium
CTACAGCGCATGAAGTGCTGTCAGACAAGCAGAAGCGCGCCCAATATGACCGGGGCGAGATCAATGCTGATGGCAGCCAGCGCGCCCAGCAGCGCCAATATCAGCATGCCGGGCAACGGGCAGGCGGCGCGCCTTTTGGTTTTGAAGCAGGCGTCAATGATGATTTTCTGTCGGAATTTTTTAGCGGCCTGCGTGGCGGGGGCCGCCGTCAGGCCCGTGCAAAAGGCGAAGATATGCGCTATCGCCTGAACGCGGCGTTCATAGAAGCGGCCAAGGGTGGCAAGCAACGCATCACCCTGCCCAACGGCAAGACGCTGGATGTGAATATCCCCGCAGGGGTGCAGGAGGGCCAGCAGATACGCCTGCGCGGCCAGGGCGAACCGGGCCTGGGCGGCGGTCCAGCAGGGGACGTCCTGATCGAAATTACCATTTTACCGCATCCCCTGTTTGTGCGGGAAGGGAACGATATTCACCTGACCCTGCCCATCAGCCTGCAGGAGGCGGTGCTGGGGGCCAAAATCGCCGTTCCCACCATTGATGGCCCGGTCACCATGAATGTCGCCAGGGGGGCGAATAGCGGCAGCAAGCTGCGGCTTGCCGGTAAAGGTTGTGTAAAATCAGGGGCCAAGGGCAGCGCAGCAACACGCGGCGATCAGATCGTCACCCTGCAGGTACGCCTGCCGGACAAGCCCGACGCCGCCCTGAGCGCCTTCATCAAGGACTGGGCGCCGGAGCATTCCTATGACCCGCGCGCGAAGCTAAAACGCGATTAAATCCAATCTTAACCATAATGCAACCCATATAAGCTTGCTGTTAGGGGCATATTGCGTTAGAGCACGGCCCAGCTTCCCCCGCCGGGCTGGCAAGCACTTCCAAGGATTCCTATGAAAATACGTAACATCGCCATCATCGCGCATGTCGATCATGGCAAGACCACACTGGTAGACAAGCTGCTGCAACAGAGCGGCTCGTTTCGCACCAATCAAAAGGTGGCCGAAAGGGCCATGGATTCCAATGACCTGGAACGCGAGCGCGGGATTACCATTCTGGCCAAATGCACCAGCGTGGTCTGGAAAGGCGTACGCATCAACATCATTGATACCCCCGGCCATGCGGATTTTGGCGGTGAGGTGGAACGCATTCTGTCGATGGTCGATGGCGTGATCCTGCTGGTGGACGCCGCCGAAGGGCCGATGCCGCAGACCAAATTCGTGACCTCCAAGGCGCTGGCGCTGGGGCTGCGCCCGATTGTGGTGGTCAACAAGATCGACCGTCCCGATGCGCGCCAGGATGAGGTGCTGAACGAAATTTTTGATCTGTTCAGCGCGCTGGACGCCAGCGACGAACAGCTTGATTTCCCGTATCTCTATGCCTCGGCCAAACAGGGCTGGGCCAGCGAAACACCTGTGCGTCCCGAAATTTCCGAAACAGAAAATGGCATGGCCGTGCTGTTCGATCTGATCGTTGAAAAAATTCCCGAACCAAAAATTGCCGACCCGCGCCCCGACGCGCCGTTCGCCATGCTGGTGACCATTCTGGAAGCCGATGCGTTCCTGGGGCGCATTCTGACCGGACGCATTGAAAGCGGCACGGTACGTTCCAACAGCCTGGTCAAGGCGATCAGCCGCGACGGAACCAAGATCGAAAACACCCGTATCAGCAAATTGCTGGCGTTTCGCGGGCTGGAGCGTGTGCCGGTGGAAGAAGCCCATGCCGGTGATATCGTCGCCATAGCCGGGTTCAGCAAGGCAACCGTCGCAGATACATTATGTGACATAGAGGTGGAAACCGCCATCCCGTCCAATCCGATTGATCCGCCAACCCTTGCGGTAACCTTTTCGATCAATGATTCCCCGCTGGCCGGCCAGGATGGCGACAAGGTGCAAAGCCGGGTGATCCGCGCGCGCCTGATGCGCGAATCCGAAGGCAATGTCGCCATTCATATTCGCGAAACCGAAGACAAGGACGCCTTTGAAGTTGCCGGGCGCGGTGAATTGCAGCTTGGCGTTCTGATCGAAACCATGCGCCGCGAGGGCTACGAGCTTTCGGTCAGCCGCCCGCGCGTGCTGTTCCGCGATGATCCCGAAACCGGCAAGCGTATGGAGCCGGTCGAAGAAGCGCAGGTCGATGTGGATGACGAATATACCGGCATCGTGATCGAGAAACTGACGAGCCGCAAGGCGGAATTGCGCGACATGCGCCCGTCCGGCGGCGGCAAAACCCGCATCACGCTGCTTTGCCCATCGCGCGGCCTGATCGGCTATCACGGCGAGTTCCTGACCGACACGCGCGGCACCGGCATTATGAACCGTTCGTTCCATGGCTATGTGCCCTATAAGGGCGTGATTGAAGGGCGGCGCTCGGGGGTGCTGATCTCCAACAGCCCCGGCAAGGCGGTGGCCTATGCGCTGTGGAATCTGGAAGATCGCGGCGAAATGTTCATCGAACATAACACGCCCGTCTACGAAGGCATGATTATCGGCGAACATACCCGCGAGAACGATCTGGACGTGAACCCCATTCGTGGCAAGCAATTGACCAATATCCGCGCCGCCGGCAAGGATGACGCGGTTAAGCTGAAAAACCCGCGCCTGATGTCGCTGGAACAGGCCATCGCCTATATTGCCGATGATGAGCTGGTCGAAGTAACGCCCAAATCCATCCGCTTGCGCAAACGCTATCTGGAATTTAATAATCGCAAGAAGGCATTGCGCGAAGCGGCCGGGTGAAGAAGGTTTTCTGAGCGACATTTTTGTACTGTGAACACAAAACCCTCTGTGTCACCCCGGATTTATTCCGGGGTCCAGGAGCCACACGCAAAGGCCTGTGTTTGTGTCCCTGGACCCCGCAACAAGTGCGGGGTGACAGACCGGGGTTTGATTGAGCGTGAATACAAAACATATACGCTCTGAAGGCTGACACCATGCAAGACGTAGAACTCCGTAGGCTGATAGAATTTGCAGGAACCCTGGCGGATGCGGCGGGGGCGGCGATCTTGCCGCATTTTCGTGCGCACGGTACTGTTGATAACAAAAAAAACGATGGAAAGTTTGATCCGGTCACCATTGCGGATCGCGATGCCGAACAGGCCATCCGTGAACGGATTATGTCGGCCTATCCCGATCACGGCATTCTGGGCGAAGAATTCGGCCCCCTCGAAAGCGGCAACGGCCTGACCTGGTGCATTGATCCCATCGACGGCACCCGCGCCTTTATCATGGGTGTGCCGCAATGGGGGGTGCTGATCGGCCTGCATGATGGCGCGGCGCCGGTTCTGGGCGTCATGGATCAACCCTTTACCGGAGAGCGTTTCATCGGCAGCCGCCTGGGCGCGCATGTCACACGTAATGGCGCGGCCACGGCGTTGCGCACCCGCGCCTGCGCCGATCTCGCGAACGCGGTCCTGACCACAACCCACCCCGGCGCATTTGGCAAAAAATCCGAACATGACGCCTATCTGCGCGTGGCGGCGCACACACGCATGCACCGCTATGGCGGTGATTGCTATTCCTACGCCATGCTGGCGCACGGGCTGATTGATCTGGTGATTGAAACGGCGTTGCAACCCTATGACATTCAGGCGCTGATCCCGATCATTCAGGCGGCCGGCGGCGTCATCACCAACTGGTCAGGCGGCTCCGCCGATCAGGGCGGCCAGGTCATCGCAGCGGGCGATGCGCGCGCGCATGCAGCGGCGCTGGAAATATTAAGGGCGGATGCGGATTAGAGTTCCCGCAAAAAACTGCTAGCGCATATAGCAATTAGGTAGAGTCACCCCCCCCCACGGTTTGTCTTTGCGAGGAGCGTAGCGACGCGGCAATCCAGAGTCACAAACTCAGGCCTTTGCGTGAGACTCCCTTGCCAGCCGTAGCCTTCTGGCGAAGGCTTGGTGGATTGCCGCGCCGCGTTGCGGCTCGCAAAGACGATGAGGCTGTGGCCGCGCTTAAACGCAGGCGGCTCTAATCAATTGTTGCTATCCCCCCCCCCCGCTAATATATAAGATTGTAACTAGCGCGGGCGGGCCAGGCCTGAAAGACCGGGCCAAAATCAAACACAATAGCGGGGAAATCATGGCATCTGATAAGGAACAACAATTGGGCGAACGCGCCATCGTCATTGGCGCGGGCATGGGCGGGCTGATGGCGGCAGGCGTGCTGGCCAGATATTTTGCCGAAGTCACGGTGCTGGACAAGGATCGTTTGCCCACAGAGGCCGAGCCGCGCATGGGCGTCCCGCAGAGCGCGCATACGCATGCGCTGCTGGTGGGGGGGCGGCGCAATGTGGAGCAGATATTTCCCGGCTTTACCTCGGATGTTATCGACAATGGCGCAATCACCGCGCGCCATGGCCTGGAAATGCATATTCGCGACTGGCTGGGCTGGTGGCCAAAACGCGACCTGGGATTAACCGGCTTATTCATGACGCGCCCCTTGCTGGAAGGCACGGTGCGCGGCCTGCTGGCGCGCAATCCCCGGGTGACGATCCGCGATGGCGTCACCGTCTCCGGCTGGAAACATGCCGGCAAAGAAATCGCGGTGACGGTTTCAGGCGGGCAGGGTGAAATCCTGAAGGCGGATTTTGTGGTCGACGCCACGGGCCGCGCCGGGCAGGCCAAAGAGATGCTGGAGGCCAATGGCTATGGCCCGGTCGAGGAAATTGTCATCGGCATTGGCGAGGGCTATGCCACGGCGATGTTTGAAATACCCCCCGGATGCAATGATGCCTCGCATAGCTTTATTATTTATGGCGCGCCGCCGATCAGCCATACCGGGTTTTTGTTTGCGGTTGAGGGGGGACGCTGGAGTTGTAGCCTGAATGGACGCTTTGACGAGGCGCCGCCGCGCGACCCCGAGGGTTTCATGGCGTTCGCCAAAAATCTGTCCGATCCCTGCATCCATGACCGGATCAGTAAGGCAAAACAACTTACGCCTATTCGGGCCTATAACCCGGCACACTCAAAATGGCGGCGTTACGACAGGCTTGCCGAAATCCCGGACCGTCTGGTTCCCCTGGGCGACGCCATTGCGCAGGTTAATCCGATCTATGGTCAGGGTATGAGCCTTGCCTCCCATCACGCCATGTCTTTGTGGAAGGCGCTGCGGGAGCGCGCACAGGGTAACGGTGCGCTTGAGGGCATGGCGAAAGAATATCTTGCGGAAGCCTCCAGCTTTACGCAGCAGGTCTGGAGGGGGCTGGAGGTGGTGGATTTTGCATTCCCCAAAACCACAGGCGAACGCCCGGCCGATATTGAACAGCGCCAGGCTTTCGTTCGCGCGGTGCGCAGGCTGGCGGAGGAAGACGCCGAGGTGCACCGGCTTGTGCAGCGCGTCAACCAGCTTATCGATCCCGGCTCGGTGCTGGGCCGCGAAGATATTGTGGCGCGGGTGCAGGCGATTATGGCGAAGGGTTAGGGGAGATAGCCCCTTTTCGCAGTCATTGCGAGGAGCGAAGCGACGTGGCAACCCGGCTACGCCTACGGCTTCGCCGTGGCGAGTCCAGAGTCGCAATCGAAGGCTTTTGCGTGGGACTCTGGATCGCCACGCTACGCTCGCGATGACGAAGTAAAAGCATTTGATCCAATCAAAACAGAAAACGATCTAGCGAAAGAGCACCATATACCCGACGCTGTCATTACCCGAACATCGGGTAATGACAGCGTCTAAGGATTAAATCCGCTTACATCTATCCCGGATTACACTTACGAAACTTCCAGCCCGCGCAGGGCGCCTTCTTCGCGCCAGTTTTTCAGGATTTCAAAAAACATCACCGGGCCACCGCCATAGGTGCCGCTCAGAAAACCATTATTGGCGGAACCGGGCTTGCCTTCATTGTTGTAATAACCGGGTGTGCACGAGGCGTAATAGGCCTCGCCCAGCAGCGCCATGCGATGGATTTCGTCTACCCATGCCGCCTCGGCCTCAACCGTGGCTTCGACCGCCTTGATGTTACTGGTCTTGGCGTGCTTGATCACATAGGCCACATGGTTCGCCTGTTCGTTCAGCATATGGGTCATGTTGGAGGTCAGCCCGGTTTGCGTCATGCCGATGAAAAAGCAGTTGGGAAAGCCGTTGGAGAAAAACCCGTGAAAGGTTTTCAGGCCATCGGCCCATTTTTTGCTGAGTGTCGTATTGTTGCGGCCGACAATGTCATAGCCCGACTTGCTGGTATAGGCGGTGGCGACCTCAAAACCGGTGGCGAACACGATGCAATCGACCTCATATTCCTTGCCATCAAACACAACGCCTTTTTCGGTGATGCGATCCACGCCATTGCCGCGCGTATCCACCAGATGGACATTGGGGCGGTTATAGGTCTGCAAATATTCATCATGGAAGGTGGGGCGTTTGCAGAATTGCCGGTAATAGGGTTTCAGCGCTTCGGCGGTCGCCTGATCCTTGACGATGCTGGCGGCGCGGGCGCGGATTTCTTCCATTTTCTGAAAGTCGGCCAGTTCGGCAAGCAGGTCTTTTTCTTCCTTGCTCAACACCAGGTTGGGTTTCAGATCTTTGCGGTTGGTAATGTCGCGGAAAATATCGGTCCAGCCGTCGCCGACTTCATCCTTTTCCGCATAGCCGCCGCTGACCATGACATTGAAATTTTCGACGCGCTTTTTGTGCCAGCCGGGTTGCAGTTTTTTGACCCATTCCGGGCTGGTGGGGGCGTTCTTGCGCACATCGCAGGACGATGGCGTGCGCTGAAACACGAACAGTTCCTTTGACCATTCGCCCAGATGCGGAATGCACTGCACCGCGGTGGCGCCGGTGCCGATGATGGCGACGCGCTTGGTCGTAAGGCCGGTCAGATTGCCCTCGCAGGTGCCGCCAGTGTAATCATAATCCCAGCGGCTGGTGTGAAAGGTGTGGCCTTTGAAGTTTTCGATGCCGTCCATCGCGGGCAGTTTGGGTTTGTTCAGCGGCCCGTTGGACATGGCGACAAAGCGCGCCTTCATGCGGTCGCCGCGATTGGTGGTGATGATCCATTTGGCGTCCGCCTCATCCCATTGCATGCCGGTGACTTCGGTCTGGAACAGGGCATCGTCATACAGATCATATTTGCGACCGATCGCCTGGGTATGCGCCATGATTTCGGGCGCGTGGCTATAACGCTCGCGCGGGATATAGTTCAGTTCCTCCAGCAACGGCAGATAGATATAGGCCTCGATATCGCATTGCGCGCCGGGATAGCGGTTCCAGTACCAGGTGCCGCCAAAGTCGCCGCCCTTTTCGATCATGCGGATGCTTTTGACGCCCGCCTCACGTAAGCGCGCCCCCGCCAGCAACCCGCCAAAGCCGCCGCCGATCACGACCACTTCGACTTCATCCATCAGCGGTTCACGGGTAATCGGCTCGACATAAGGATCATCGATGAAATGCGCAAACTGCCCGGAAATTTCACGATACTGGCTGCTGCCATCCGCGCGCACCCGCTTGTCACGCTCCGCATCATATTTTGCACGCAGCGCAGCGGGATCAAACGCCAGTTCCATCCCGGCTTTTTCAGCCAATGCGGTATATTTGTTGCTCATGCCGTCTGCTCCCCTGATTGCTGTTTCTATAGCTTTATGCGGGGAGTATAGAGACCCAGTTGGCGTTTCTGCAAGCGCGTTGACAGATCACATAATAAGCACAAAAAAACCGCCCCCCGGAGACCAGGAGGCGGCGTGATTTAAGAAGCTTAACGGGGCAGGATCAGGAAACTTCCAGCCCGCGCAATTTGGGGTTTTTTTGCGAATAGTCCAGATTGCGTCAAATAAAGCGTATATGGCGCAATACCCGCTTGCGCCCCTATTTATTTGGCGCGATAATCCTATTCGCGCCATAAAAATCGTTTATTTGGCGCCTAGACCAGAATCGCGCCAGAATGAGCCCCAGATGCCCAAACGCGTGTCACAAGAAGAACTGGATGCCGTCCGACAAGCGGTTGGTCAATTCCCCGTAGGGGCCTCTCTGGAAGAGCTCGTAGGCGCTCTGACGCCTGCGCTACCGCGTCGGACATTGCAGCGGCGTCTGGCCCAGCTAGTCAAGCAACAGCGATTGCTAATTCAGGGACATGGTCGCGGAAGACGATATAAAACACTCATTGTGGGTAGCGGTGCCATTACGTTACAGAGAGTCTCTGTGCATGTTCGGGCCGAACTCTACCCACCCATCAGCCCCGAGGCCGAAGGCATCAAACAATTGGTTCGAAAGCCAATCCATGAGCGGCATCCGGTCAGTTATAACCAGGAATTTCTTAACACCTATCATCCAAACATTTCCTGTTACCTGCCAGCCGAAACCCGGCAACGTCTGCATGAATTGGGGCAGGCGCCCGGCGACGCGCGTCCTTCCGGAACTTATGCAAGACAAATATTCGACCGTCTACTGATTGATTTGTCCTGGAACTCCAGCAGACTCGAAGGCAATACCTATTCGCTGCTTGAAACGGAATGGCTGTTTAAGGAGGGTAAAGTCGCCGAAGGCAAGAATGCGCGCGATACCCAGATGATCCTGAATCACAAGGCGGCGATTGAGTTTTTAGTGGATAACGCCGGCGACACGGGGTTTAACCGGCTCACCATTCTTAATTTGCATGCGCTGCTTTCGGATAATCTGCTGGATCCGCATGCGAGCGGACGATTACGCGCTGGCTCGGTAGGGATTAGAGGCTCGGTATACATCCCCCTGGCGGTGCCGCAACGCATCGTGGAGTGTTTCCAGCAAATCCTCGACACGGCCGCCGCAATTTGCGATCCGTTCGAACAGGCGTTTTTTGCGATGGTTCATCTGGCCTATCTGCAACCGTTTGAAGATGTGAACAAACGTGTTTCGCGTTTCGCCGCAAATATCCCCTTTATCCGGCAAAATCTTTGTCCATTGTCATTTGTGGATGTGCCGGATAGTGCCTATCTGGAAGGTGTAATTGGCGTTTATGAGTTAAACCGCGTGGAACTCTTGCGTGACGTATTTGTATGGGCCTATGGACGATCCTGTGCGCGTTATTCGGCAATCAGCCAGAGCCTGGGAGAACCTGACCCCTTCCGTTTACGCTATCGTGACTTTCTTATAAAAGCAGTTGCCGAAATCGTTCGCAGGCCAATGGATAAACAATCGGCCATCGCCCTGATCAGACAACATGCCGCAGAAAATATTGCCCCGGAGGACGCCGCCAAATTTATTGAGGTCGCTGAAACCGAACTTATGAGCCTGCATGAGGGTAATTTTGCGCGTTATCGCCTGCGGCCATCTGAATTCAACGCGTGGAAAAAAGTGTGGCGGTGAAATCATTCACCGCTCCCCGGGGCTTTGCTTTTTCTATAGAGTCTTTTTGTGTTTGATTGAATCGACTTCATCTCATCGTCATTGCGAGGAGCGAAGCGACGTGGCAATCCAGAAGCCACAAATTCAGGCCTTTGCGTGGGACTCTGGATTGCCACGCTTCGCTCGCAATGACGCCGAAGTGGGTTAACTTAAAACGGACAGACTCTAAGCCGTATTGATGTTCAGCACATGCCCCACCAGATAGAGCGTGCCGCAAATCATGACGCGAGGCGGCGTGGCGCTGTAACTGGAAATTTCGCTCAGCGCCTGCGCCAGATCAGTCGCTGTGCGCACCTTTAACCCGGCCCTGCTGGCGGCATCCGCCAATGCATCCGCCGTCATGCAATTTTCTGCACCCGGCACTGCAATGGTGAAAACCCCGCGCGCCAAACCATTAAACGCCGCGAAAAAACCTTGCGCGTCCTTGCTCGTCAGCATACCGCAGATCAGATAGAGCGGCAGCGGATGACGTTCCTCCAGTTCCGCCAGCGCATTGGCAATTACAACAGCCGCCGCCGGATTATGCGCACCATCCAGCCATAATTCCGCCCCCGTGGGCAACATGGCCACTAATGGGCCATCACCCAGCCGCTGCATCCGGCCCGGCCATTCCACTGTCTGAAGTCCCTGCGCAATGGCGTCACTACCGATTTTGAAATCCGGCAGCGCCAGCACAGCGGCAATGGCGGCGCCCGCATTGTTTAACTGATGCTGGCCCACAAGTGCAGGCAGCGGTAAATCAAGCAGCCCATCGGCATATTGAAACACCAGGCGGCCATGCTCGCCATAGGTCATCCAGTCCTGGCCGTGCACCAGCAGCGGCGCGCCAAGTTTTGCGGCCCGCGCCTCAATGACTTCGGCCGCCGCCGGTTTTTGCGGACCAATAATGGCGGGCGTTCCAGGTTTCAGAATGCCCGCTTTCTCGCCCGCAATTTCCGACAGTGTCTCACCCAGAAATTGCTGATGGTCCAGATCAACCGGCGTAATGACGGTTACGGCCGCGCGCGCAATCACATTGGTGGTGTCCAGCCGCCCGCCCAGTCCCACTTCCAGCAGCAGAATATCCGCAGGCGTTCTGGAAAATGCCAGAAATGCTGCAACCGTGGTGATCTCGAAAAAAGTAATCGGATCGCCCGCGTTAACACGCTCGCATTCCTGCAGGCGTTCGCACAGTTCCGCCTCACTGATAATTTCACCCGCCAGCCGGATACGTTCGTGAAAGCGTTGTAAATGCGGCGAAGTATAGACATGCACGCGCAGGCCCGCACTTTCCAGAATGGCCCGCATGAAGGCGACGGTCGATCCCTTGCCATTGGTGCCCGCCACATGGATGACCGGCGGCAAATCCAGATGCGGATCATCCATGCGATGCAACAGACGCGCCATGCGTTCCAGCGAAAGATCAATGACTTTGGGATGCAGATGCAGCATGCGCGCCAGTATGGCGGCGCTCTCATCTGGCGGGCGCGGTGCTGGCATTTTGGAGGGCATGGTGTGCGTCCCTAAACCCTGGGGGGCGCGGCCAGCGCGATGGGATTAAACGCGCTATTGGCCTTGCGGCGTTCACCTTGCGGCAATAGCGGCTTGTGCATCAGCATATGCAAAATGCGCGACAGGGTTTGGCGCAAATCCTTGCGGTGCACAACCATGTCGATCATGCCCTTGTCGCGCACGGTCTCGGCGCGCTGAAAACCTTCCGGTAATTTTTCACGGATGGTTTGCAATATCACGCGCTGTCCGGCAAACCCGATCAGCGCATTGGGTTCGGCAATATGAATATCTCCCAACATGGCGTAGGACGCCGTAACCCCGCCGGTCGTGGGATCGGTCAGCACCACGATATATGGCAGGCCAGCCTCACGCAGCATCTGCACGGCAATCGTGGTGCGCGGCATTTGCATCAGCGACAGCATGCCTTCCTGCATGCGCGCGCCACCCGATGCGGCAAACACAATCAGCGGGGCGTGCAGCGCCAACGCTTTTTGGGCAGCCGAAATCAGCATTTCGCCGACCGCCATGCCCATGGAACCGCCCATGAAACTGAAATCCTGTACCGCCACAACGCACATCAGATCATCAATATTTCCGCTGGCCGCCAGCATCGCTTCGTCGCGCCCGGTCACGCGTTTGGCTTCTTTCAGGCGTTCGGGATAGCGTTTTTGATCGCGGAATTTCAGCGGATCCGCCGCCACCGTAACTTCTGGCAGCCATTCATATTGCGCGCCGTCAAACAACGAATCCAGCCGCGCCTTCGGCGTCAGCTTCAAATGATGATGGCAATTCGGACAGACATTCAGCGCCGCAATCAGATCGCGCTGGAAAATCATCTGATCGCAGGCGGGACATTTATCCCACAGGCTTTCGCCCGTATCGCGTATGCGAAACACCGCCTGAATTTTTGGGCGAACCACCCGCGTCAGCCAGTTCATCGGCTTGCTCTCCATCCTATGCCGGTTGCCGCGCTTGCTGGATGCCACCTGCAAGTTCAGCCACAAATTCATGCACTTCGGCGGCAATTGCGGATGCCGGTTTTCCGGCCTTTCTGGCCGCCGCCACCCGATCAACGATCGCTGTTCCCACCACCGCCGCATCGGCAAAACGCGCCACTTCGGCCACATGCGCCGCTGTCTTGATTCCAAATCCCACCGCCACCGGCAGTGTACTATGCCGCCGGATGCGCGTGACCGCCTCATCCACCAGCGTCGCATCCGCACTTGCTGTGCCGGTGATGCCGGTTATGGAAACATAATACACAAAACCACTGGTATTGTTAAGCACGGCTGGCAGGCGCGCATCGTCGGTCGTAGGCGTGGCAAGCCGGATAAAATTCAGTCCGGCCTTCAGTGCGGGCAGGCACAGCTCGCTGTCTTCTTCGGGCGGAAGGTCCACGACAATCAGGCCATCCACGCCCGCAGCCATGGCGTCAACGATAAAACGATCCACCCCATAGCGATAGACCGGATTGTAATAGCCCATCAGAATGATCGGCGTATCTGCATCGCCCTTGCGAAACCGGCGTACCAGTTCCAGCGTGCGGATCATGCTTGCGCCATTCTGCAACGCCTGCAACCCCGCCGCCTGAATCGATGGCCCGTCCGCCATCGGATCGCTGAACGGCATGCCCAGCTCGATCAGATCCGCGCCCGCCGCTGGCAGGCCGCGCAGAATTTCAAAACTGGTTTCGTGATCGGGATCGCCCGCCGTGATGAAGGTAATCAGTCCCGCGCGTCCGGCGGCGCGCAATGCGGCGAAGCGTGTGTCTATGCGGGTCATGCTCATGACAATTGCGTTCCCAGCATGCGCGCGACCGCAAAAATATCCTTGTCGCCGCGCCCGCACATATTCATGCACAACAGATGATCGCGCGCCAGCGTCGGCGCAAGTTTCGCCACATAGGCCAACGCATGCGCCGGTTCCAGCGCCGGAATAATGCCTTCCAGTTTGGTGCACAACTGAAACGCCGCCAATGCTTCGTCATCGCTGGCCGACACATAGTTTACGCGGCCCGCCTCATGCAGCCAGGCATGTTCCGGGCCGATGCCGGGATAATCCAGCCCGGCCGAAATCGAATGCGCGTCGGTGATCTGGCCATCTTCATTTTGCAGCAAATAGGTACGGTTGCCATGCAGCACGCCGGGTTGCCCGCCTGCGATGCTCGCCGCATGCAAACCGGTTTCCAGCCCCTTGCCCGCCGCTTCCACGCCATACATGGCGACACCGGGATCATCCAGAAACGGATGGAACAGGCCAATTGAATTTGATCCGCCACCGATACAGGCGACCAAACTGTCCGGCAGACGCCCTTCACGTTGCAGCATCTGTTCGCGCGCCTCACGCCCGATCACCGACTGAAAATCACGCACCAGCATCGGATAGGGATGCGGCCCTGCCGCCGTTCCGATAATATAAAATGTGTCCATCACATTGGTCACCCAATCGCGCAGCGCTTCGTTCATCGCGTCTTTCAAGGTCGCGGTGCCGCTGGTTACCGGAATGACTTCCGCGCCCAGCAGCTTCATGCGAAACACATTGGGTTGCTGACGTTCAATATCCGCCGCGCCCATATAAATCACGCAGGGCAACCCGAAACGCGCGGCAACCGTGGCGGTGGCCACGCCATGCTGACCCGCGCCGGTTTCGGCAATGATGCGGCCTTTCTTCATGCGCCGCGCCAGCAAAATCTGTCCCAGACAATTATTGATTTTGTGCGATCCGGTATGGTTCAGCTCATCACGCTTGAAATAGATTTTCGCGCCGCCAAAATGTTGCGTCAGGCGTTCGGCAAAATACAATGGGCTGGGCCGTCCGGCGTAATGCGTCAGCAGATCTTCCAGTTCCGCATGAAACGCCGGATCGGCCTTGGCGGCGCTATAGGCGCGCTCCAGATCAAGGATCAGCGGCATCAGGGTTTCAGCGGCATAGCGCCCACCGAAAATACCAAAATGCCCCTGCGCATCGGGGCCGGAACGAAAACTATTGGGTGTGGGTACGGTCAAAACAAAATTCCAGTTACAAATGTTTGGCGGCTTCAACAAAACCGCGAATTTTCACAACATCCTTGATCCCCGGTGCGCTTTCCACACCAGAAGAAACGTCTAGCATTTTCGCGCCGCTGATGCGAACCGCCTCGGCCAGATTTCCGGCATCAAGACCGCCCGACAGCATCCAGGGCCGCGTCCATGTCTGATCCGCGATCAGCGTCCAGTCGAATACCAAGCCATTGCCGCCAGGTAAAGCATCCTTCGTCTGTGGCGGTTTGGCATCAAACAGCAAAATATCGCTGACCGCTTCATAGCTGTGGGCGCGCGCGATATCCGCACTGCCTGCGATGGCGACCGCCTTGATCACCGGCAAACCAAACCGGGCGCGAATCTGCGCCACCCGTTCGACGGTTTCCGCCCCGTGCAGTTGCAGATAATCCAACCCGGCATGCGCCAGCACATCGGCAATCGCGGCGTCATCGGCATCCACAAACAGCCCCACTTTGGCAATGCCCGCCGGAACGCCCCGCGCCAGGGACGCGGCCTGCAAGGCCGTCACAGCGCGCGGTGATCGGGCAAAGAACACAAAGCCCACAAAGTCCGCCCCCGCCGCAACGGCGGCCTGCACGGCCTCAGGGCTGGATAAGCCACATATTTTCACCTTAATCATGGGGGCGTTATAGCAGAATGACAGGGACGCTTGCACCCGCCTTTCTGTGGCCTAGGGCAATTTGTGATCATATTGAAGCACCATCCCTATCGTCATTGCGAGGAGCGAAGCGACGTGGCAATCCAGAGTCTCACGCAAAGGCCTTCGATTGTGACTCTGGATTGCCACGCTTCGCTCGCAATGACGCAGGGGGGCAAGTGAGTTAACATGGAAATCTTCCCCGCGCTTAAACGCGAGACACTTGCGTATCATTAGCCAGCGCACCCACCTTGCGCTGCCCCAGCCATACTGCAAATCCACCGATCAGCATGCCGCAAAACATGGCGGCCAATATCACCAGAAACAGCGGCGCTTCGATGCTCCATGCCTCTGACCTCGGGGGGATGGGATCAAAGCTGACAGTAACGAAAGACCGGTTGGCAAGCGCCAGCAGCGACACGAAAAGTGCCGCCACAGCGAAAAAAATCTTGCGCAAACGTTTCACGTCAATACCGCTACATGCCCATTAAGCCGGCGCTATTTCGCGTCGGCATTCAGGCGTTCGCGCATTTCCTTGCCGGTTTTGAAAAACGGCACGCGCTTTTCATCGACCTGAACAGCGCCGCCGGTACGCGGATTACGCCCGGTTCGCGCCGGTCGTGTTTTAACAGAAAAGGCGCCAAAGCCGCGCAATTCCACCCGGTCCCCCTGGGCCAGCGCGCCGGAAATTTCATCAAATATCGTGTTGACGATTTTTTCAATATCGCGTTGAAACAAATGCGGGTTAGCAAGCGCAAGTTTTGTGATCAGCTCGGATTTGATCATGGCAGCACATCCATCCTCTCAATCATCCAGAAACGATCCAGTGAAATTCAAGGTTGCCAGAGTGAAACCAGTCCGTCAAGGGTAAGCCTTTTCAGGTTAAGGCTTTTTTCCGCCCAACCAAATACAATATTCTTGATCAGCATACCCGGCAACGAGGCCTCATCGCCATATTCCAGCGGTTGCAGCGGTAAATCGCCGGAAATATCTTTCTCTTTATCGAGCCAGGCCCGCGCCTCTGTCATGCCGCCGATCTGATCAATCAGTTGGGCTTCCAGCGCCAGACGCCCGCTATACACCCGTCCATCGGCCAATTCACGGGTACGTTCGGGGGACAGATTACGCCGTTCTGCAACCAGTCCGACAAACCATTGATACGAATCATCAATCAGCGTTTTAATGGCAGCACGGCCCTGCGCGTCCATCGGCTCAAAGGGGGATGGCTTGCCCTTTAACGGTCCGCTGGTAATCAACTCCACCCCGACGCCAATTTTTTTCAGTAATTCACTGACTTCGGTATTTTGCATCAGCACGCCGATAGAGCCGGTGATGGTATTGCCACGCGCAATGATATGATCCGCGCCGATGGCGGTGATATATCCGCCCGATGCGGCCACCGTTCCCATAACCGCGACCACGGGCTTTTTGCGGGCCACTTCGCGCAGTGCAAGATACAGACCTTCGGATCCCGATGTCGTGCCGCCGGGGCTGTCAATGGCGACGATCAGCGCCCTGGCGTTTTTATCATCGACAAGATCAAGGATCGCCTGATCACGTTCCTCGTCTTCAACGATGATGCCAAATACTTCCAGCTTTGCGACATGATCGCGCCCGAACGTCAGCCCGCTCATGCTGGCAGCGATGATCGCAATCGCGCCAGTTACGCCAACGATGGCGGCAATACGCCACAACGAAAGATTTCGTCGCAAACGACGCCGGTCAAGAATTGCGTCCGGCTCAAATGACATTGCAGAGGTACCTCGCATCTAACTAAGCCAGCCCGTCACCCCCTCCGCTGTCATTACCCGGCTTGTCCGGGTAATCCATGCACCCCCCTGGACCTGAGTTTGGGGTTCTGGATTGCCCGGACAAGCCGGGCAATGACAATGAGAGAATTAGACAGGCCTCAGTTCGCGTCCTTGTCTTTTGCCCGAAGCGCCGCACCGAGAATATCACCCAGGGACGCACCGCTATCGGATGAACCATATTGCGCCACGGCATCTTTTTCCTCGTCGATCTCGCGCGCCTTGATGGACAGACCGATTTTGCGGGTGGCTTTGTCCAGCGTCGTGATCTTGGCGTCAACCTTGTCACCAACCGAGAATCGTTCCGGGCGTTGCTCGGAACGATCGCGGCTCAGATCCGCGCGCCGGATAAACGCTTTCATTCCAGTGTCGGCAACAGACACCTCGATGCCCTGTTCCTGGATTTCTTCCACACGAACAGTGACCACCTGACCTTTGCGCAACGGACCGTCAGCAGAGGTTGCGGTTTTCATCGGGTCGGCGCCCAACTGCTTGACGCCGAGACTGATGCGTTCCTTTTCCATGTCGACATCCAGCACTTTGGCTTTGACCATGTCGCCTTTATGGAAATCGGCAAGCGCGGTTTCCGGCGCCTTGTCCCAGGACAGATCGGACATGTGCACCATGCCGTCAATGCCATCTTCCAGACCGATAAACAGGCCAAACTCGGTAATGTTCTTGATCTCGCCTTCCACTTCTGAACCGACAGGATAGCTCTTGGCGAAGCCTTCCCATGGGTTTTCCATGCATTGCTTGAGACCCAGCGAAATGCGGCGGCGTTTGGGATCAACATCCAGCACCATCACTTCGACTTCCTGCGAAGTGGAAACGATCTTGCCCGGATGTACGTTCTTCTTGGTCCAGCTCATCTCGGAAACATGCACCAGGCCTTCGACGCCCGGCTGCAACTCAACGAACGCGCCGTAATCGGTAATATTGGTCACGCGGCCTGTGAAGCGGCCCTGTAACGGATATTTGGCGTCTATGCTGTCCCAGGGATCGGTCTGAAGCTGCTTCATGCCGAGGCTGATGCGCTGCGTATCCGGGTTGACCTTGACAACCTGCACCTTGATGGTCTCGCCAATCGTCAGGGCTTCGCTGGGGTGATTGATGCGCTGCCAGGCAATATCGGTGACATGCAACAGACCATCGACACCGCCCAGATCAACGAACGCGCCGTAATCTGTGATGTTCTTGACGACGCCATCGAGGATCTGGCCTTCCTTGAGATTGACCAGCAATTCGGAACGCTGTTCCGCACGGGCTTCTTCCAGAACGGCGCGGCGCGACACGACGATATTGCCGCGACGCTTGTCCATTTTCAAAATCTGGAATGGCTGCGACTGGCCAAACAGCGGCGTGACATCACGTACCGGACGGATGTCCACCTGGCTGCCGGGCAGGAACGCCACAGCGCCGTTCAGATCAACCGTAAATCCGCCCTTGACGCGGCCAAAGATGACGCCATCGACACGCTTGGCCTCGGTGAAGCTGCGCTCCAGATCGGTCCAGGCTTCTTCGCGACGCGCCTTTTCACGGCTGAGCACTGCTTCGCCCATCGAGTTTTCAATGCGTTCCAGAAATACTTCCACGGAATCGCCGACCTTGATGGAGGGCGCCTGTCCGGGCGCTGCGAATTCCTTCAGCGGAATTCTGCCTTCGGTTTTAAGGCCCACATCGATCATTGCGAAATCATTTTCAATCGCAAGGATCCGGCCGAGAATGACTGAGCCTTCTACGCTGCGCTGCGCCGAGAAACTCTCGTCGAGCATTGCAGCAAAATCTTCTTTCAGGGGCGCCGCGCGCGACGCCAGGTTTGCATGAGCCAAGTTGTTTGTTCTCCTAAAACGACATTTTTTCTGGCCTGCCGGTTGGTTCCAGCGGTCTTGAGGATTCACATAGTATCCGGGCAGCGCACACCAGACCGTCCAATCGGAAAAGTCAGCTATGAGGGGCAATTTTGCCAGAGATAGCAGCAAGCGCAACCGCGAAGGCGTCGTCTATAGCCAAATTTGTCGTATCAAGCAAGTGCGCGTCTGCGGCGGGGCGCAGGGGGGCCACCGCGCGTTCCTGATCGCGCCGGTCCCGGGTCTGCAAATCGGCCAGCACTTCTGCCTCTGTCGCCGCCTCGCCCCGGGCGGCAAGCTCCAGATACCGTCTGTGGGCGCGGGCCTCGGGACTGGCGGTTACGAACAGCTTGACCGGGGCATCCGGACAGATCACCGTGCCAATATCCCTGCCATCCAGCACCGCCCCCGGGGCGTTTCCGGGCGGATTGGTGGCAAAGCCGCGCTGAAACACCATCAGGGCCTCGCGCACATCGCCGTGGGCCGCCACCTGGGATGCCGCAGCCCCAACTTTGTCCGTCCGCAGTCGCGGGTCGTCCAGCAGGCCTGTATCGAAGTTTAACGCCGCCCTGAGCGCCGCCTGCGCATCTTCCGGGGCGTCGCCGGCCAGAAGCACTTGCAGGGCGACTGCGCGATACATGGCCCCGGTATCCAGATAGGCATAGCCAAGATGCGCCGCCAGCCGCCGGGCCAGCGTGCCCTTCCCCGACGCCCCGGGACCATCGATGGCGATCACGACAGCCGGGCTCATCGATTGGCAAGCTCGATAGCCGCCCCAAGCCCGTTCATCAGGGCGCGAAAGCCGGGAAAGCTGGTGTCAATCATGGCGCCATCATCCACGGTAATTGGCCGTTGCGCCGCCAGCCCCGCCACCAGAAACGACATGGCGATGCGGTGGTCCATGTGGGTGGTGATGGTTGCGCCCCCCGGAATAGGCCGTAACTGGCCGCCCCGCCCCTCGATGATCAGTCCGTCGGGCAGTTCCTGCACAAAAACGCCACAAGCCGTCAGGCCCGCCGCCATCGCCGCCAGCCGGTCGCTTTCCTTGACCCGCAGTTCGGCCAGCCCGCGAAATTCACTGCGGCCTTCCGCACAGGCGGCGGCGATCGCTAGGATCGGATACTCATCGATCATCGACGGCGCACGTTCCGGTAGCGGAACGATACCCCGCAACGGCCCCGCGCAGACTGTAATATCAGCTGTCATCTCGCCGCCCTGATCGCGTCTGTTTTCGATGCGCAAATCCGCCCCCATTTCCTGCAAACAGTCAAACAGGCCGGTGCGCAACGGATTCATGCCGACATCGGTTACAGTCAGCATTGATCCCGGTGTGATCAGCGCCGCAACCAGCAAAAACGCCGCCGAAGATGGATCGCCGGGAACCTGGAATGTTGTCGGGCGCAGTTCCGGCTGACCGCTCAGGCAGATGCGCCGCCCACCGGCAGGTAGATCATCCACAGTAATTTCCGCCCCCATATGGCGCAGCATGATTTCCGTATGATCGCGGGTCGGCTCCGGCTCGATCACGATGGTGTCGCCACGGCTGTTCAACCCGGCCAGCAATATTGCCGATTTTGTCTGGGCCGAGGCCACCGGCAACTGATATTCGAGCGGCATCACCGGGTCCGCACCGGTAACCGTCATGGGCAGGCGATGCCCCGCGCGACCTGCAAACTGCACCCCCATGCGGGACAGGGGTTCGACGATGCGGGCCATGGGACGACGGTTCAGCGACGCATCCCCGGTAAAGGTCGCAATGATCGGATGCCCCCCGACCAGCCCAATCAGCAGGCGGGCCGAAGTGCCTGAATTGCCCATATACAGTATATCATCGGGCGCGCGCAGGCCGCCAATGCCCACACCCTGCACCTGCCATTCCCCCGCGCCGACGCGGTGCGCATCGCCCCCCAGCCGACGAATGGCCTCAGCCGTGCGCATGACGTCCTCACCCTCCAGCAGGCCCGTAATGCGCGTCTCGCCCGCCGCCAGCAGGCCAAACATCAGCGCCCGGTGGGATATGGACTTATCCCCCGGCACCCGCACACGGCCCGCCAGTGGCCGGCTAGCGCTGCTGCGTAAAGGGGATGGGGTGTCATGTGAAGTGCTCAATGCCTATTCTCGTCTATTGCTGCTGGAATGGTCGGATCGGCCCTGTTTAGCATAGACTTTACGACACGCGATAAGCCAGAGTTTGCGGGGGCTGATAATTTACCTTTGACATCATGGCCAACCCATGGCTATGAAGCCCGCCTTATGGCAAGTCTGCCGTCTGATATGATGAAAAGAGGAATTCGTGGCCAAACCTGAATGGGGAACCAAGCGGCAATGCCCATCGTGTGGCGGACGCTTTTACGATTTGGGCAAGGCTGATCCGGTCGTCTGCATCAAGTGCGAACATTCGTTCGAACCAGAAGTGCTGCTAAAACCGCGCCGTGGACGGCCTGATGACAAGCCGCTTGAAGTGGTCAAGACTGCTTCGCCCGATGATGTCGAGGATGATCTGGATGACGATCCCGAAACCGTCTCGCTCGAAGAACTTGATGAAGTCGAAGTGGACGATGACGATGACATCGCCGCAGTTGCCGACATCCCCGATATAGAGATAGATGATCTGGACCTGGACGAGGATGTTGACGATAGCACATTGCTGGAAACCGAGGATGACGACGATATAGACATCCTTCCGAAACCGACCAACGATGACTAGTCCGGTTTCCCTTTAGGACGAAATAGCGCTGCGATACCATACGCAGCGCGCAAAAATGGGGCTGTAGCTCAGTTGGGAGAGCGCTTGCATGGCATGCAAGAGGTCAGCGGTTCGATCCCGCTCAGCTCCACCAGTTTTCGTTAGCGCCAGGCGCGCTATAATTGGGGACGCTATAATTGGGGACAGTATATAGTTTTACCAAGTAAACTATATACTGTCCCCAATTAGAAGGATCACCGCATCATGTCGCGTGTTTGTGAGTGGCGCATTTCGTACGTCATGCCTCATATCGTGGTGATGATCCTGTTGCTTTTGCTGCTTCCTGCCGCGCACGCTTTGGCGGAAGAGAATCTCATGCCGCTGGACGCCACAATCTCCGCGCCGCCTGCCCCGTGGCGGCTGGTGCGGTTTGATGAGAAAATTCCGGCCACCCAATACCGTGTGCGCGAATGGGACGGGGTGACGGGCATTGAGGCGGTGGCGGACAAAAGCATGGCGCTGCTGGCGCGCCCGGTGCGTGTTGATCTGGCGGCAACGCCGATGCTGTGCTGGCGCTGGCGGATTGACGCGACGTTGACCCACGCGGACATGGCGAAAAAGGCGGGCGATGATTATGCGGCGCGGGTTTATCTTTCTTTCAAACTGGCGTCTTCGGATATGTCGATTGGCACACGGATGAAGCTGAAACTGGGCCGTGCTGTATATGGCCCGGATACGCCCGACGCGGCGCTGAATTATGTCTGGGACAATCGCTATCCGGTGGAGACCGCACGCTGGAACGCCTATACGGATCGCGCCCGCATGATTGTGGTGGAATATGGTACGAAAAATGCCGGGCGATGGGTGATGGCGCAGCGCGATGTTCAGACGGACTTTAGCGCCGCATTTAATGTGCCACCAGCGCAGCTTGTGTCCATCGCCATTGCCTCGGACACCGACAATACCGGTGAGACCGCCCATGCAGGCTTTGCCGATTTACACTTTACCCCACGCGGGCAGGCCTGCGCCTTTCCCTGAAACAGGAAAAATCGCCATATTCTGTTCCATCATCCGGGTTTATGATCTAAGAAACCCCTGAACACGTCGTTTTTCGAGCCGCCTTCGCGCACCAGGACATTCATACCGGATATTCCCCCCATGTGGCGTTTTGCCAATCCTGCAATTTTTTATGATCTGGCGGCCAAGGCGTCACCGTGGGCGGCTGGGATCAGTTTGATGCTGCTGGGGCTGGGCGCGTATCTGGGGCTGTTTGTGGCGCCGCCGGATTATTATCAGGGCGAGGTCATGCGGATCATGTATGTGCATGTGCCCGCCGCCTGGATGGCGATGTTCTGTTATGGGGTGATGGCGGTGTCCAGCGGCAGCGGGCTGATCTGGAATCATCCGCTCGCCTATGTGTGCGCCAAGGCCACCGCGCCCATCGGCATGGTGTTTACCGCCATAGCCCTGACAACCGGATCGATCTGGGGCAAGCCGACATGGGGAACCTGGTGGTCATGGGATGCGCGCATGACATCCGTGCTGATCCTGCTGTTTTTATATCTGGGCTATATGGCGCTATGGAACGCCATTGAAGAACCGGTGCGCGCCGCCCGGACGACGGCAATTCTGGCGCTGGTCGGCGCAGTGAATTTACCGATCATCAAATTTTCGGTTGACTGGTGGAATACGCTGCATCAGCCGGCCAGCCTGATGCGGGCCGATGCGCCGGCCATTCATGCGTCAATGCTGATACCATTGCTGCTGATGGCGCTGGGCTTTACGGCATTCTATGTGTGGGTGCTGCTGCTGCGCATGCGTGGGGAAATTCTGGCGCGCCGGGTGCGCGGCCTGCGGCTTGCGCGGGTACAGGCGGGGCAGAACTGAGATGGAAATTTCCTGGGCGGCAAGTGAATTTGCGGGCTATATCTGGGCCGCGTGGGGAATTGCGGGCGCCTTGATGCTGGCCATATGGCGCATGAGTGATAGTCTGTTACGCCGTCAGGCAACGCTGCTTGCCAAACTTGAAGCCGAAGAGAAATTATGACCCGTAAACAGAGACGGCTTTATTCCGTGCTTGGCGCAATGGCGCTGCTGGGTGCTGCGGTGGCGCTGGTGCTGTTTGCGGTGCGCGATACGCTGGTGTATTTTTATAGCCCGACAGAAGTTGCGCAAAAACATCTGCCGCCTGATCGCAATTTCCGCATTGGGGGACTGGTTGAAGAAGGTTCTGTCGTGCGCCATCCCGATGGCACAAATATTGATTTCGCGGTGACCGATCTGCAAACCCGCATCGCGGTGCGCTATACCGGGTTGCTGCCGGATTTATTCCGCGAGGGCAAAGGCGTGGTGGCCGAAGGTCGGCTGGACGCGGACGGAAAATTCATTGCGACATCCGTGCTGGCCAAACATGATGAAAATTACATGCCACCCGAAGTGGCCGACGCCCTGAAGAAGTCAGGGCGATGGAAAGAAGGTGATGCAGCGCCTATTGATCCTGCCAGGGAAAAACCATGATTATCGAACTGGGACATTTTGCGCTGATCCTGGCGTTTGTGCTGGCCCTCACACAGGCCAGCCTGCCGCTGATCGGCACGGCGCGCGGCAATGCGGCGCTGATGGCGGTGGCGCGGCCCGCAGCGTTTGGACAGTTGGTTTTTCTGCTGCTGGCGTTTGGCGCGCTGATGTACGGGTTTGTAACATCGGATTTTTCCGTGCGGGTGATTGCGGCCAATTCGCATTCGGCCAAACCGATGCTGTATAAAATTGCGGGCCTGTGGGGCAATCACGAAGGCAGCCTGCTATTATGGGTTCTTATTCTGGCGATTTTCGGCGCGGCGGTTGCAGGTGTTGGCGGCAATTTGCCCATCACGTTGCGCGCGCGTGTATTGAGCGTACAGGCGATGATTGCCAGCGGATTTTTATCGTTCATACTGGCGACATCCAATCCGTTTGCGCGGCTGATCCCGGCACCACTGGATGGCAACGGGCTTAATCCACTGTTGCAGGATCCGGGTCTGGCATTTCATCCGCCGTTTTTATATCTGGGCTATGTCGGATTTTCGATGGCGTTTTCGTTTGCGGTTGCAGCCCTGATTGAAGGGCGCGTGGACCCCGCCTGGGCGCGCTGGGTGCGGCCCTGGACATTGGCGGCCTGGTGCTTTCTGACGATTGGCATCGCGATGGGATCATGGTGGGCCTATTACGAACTGGGCTGGGGTGGCTGGTGGTTCTGGGATCCGGTTGAAAATGCGTCTTTCATGCCGTGGCTGGCGGGTACGGCGCTGTTGCATTCGGCCATCGTGGTGGAAAAACGCGATGCGCTGAAATCCTGGACGGTGCTGCTGGCGATATTGACGTTCTCGCTCAGCCTGTTGGGCACCTTCATTGTACGATCCGGCGTGCTAAGCTCGGTGCATGCCTTCGCCACCGATCCGGCGCGCGGGGTTTTCATTCTGGGCTTTCTGGTGCTGGTGGTCGGCGGGTCGCTGACCCTGTATGCGATCCGCGCGCCTATCCTGAAGGGTGGTGGAATATTTGCGCCGATCAGCCGCGAGGCCGCATTGGTGCTGAACAACTGGTTGCTGGCGACAGCCTGCGCTACCGTGCTGCTGGGGACATTGTATCCGCTGCTGATGGATACGCTGAGCGGCGGCGCGGACAAGGTGACCGTCGGCGCACCCTATTATAACGCAACCTTCACGCCGCTGATGGTGCCGCTGCTGCTGATGATGGCGCTGGGGCCGCTGATGAGCTGGAAACGCGGCGATCTGGCGGGCGTACTGAGCCGATTGCATTTTGCGCTGGGATTAAGTGTTCTGAGCATGCTGGTGGTCTGGTATCTGCGCGAAGAAGGGCCGGTGCTGGCGGTGTTTGGCATAGGGCTGGGCGTGTGGCTGATTGGTGGCGCGTTGACCGATCTGGCGGAACGCATCCGTTTGTTTCGTGTGCCGTTTGCGACGAGTTTTGCGCGCGCCGTCGGCTTGCCGCGCGCCAGTTGGGGCGCGATGATGGCGCATGGCGGCGTCGGCATTGTGGTGCTGGGCATCACTGCCAGCTCCGCCTGGACGGTAGAAAAAATCATTCTGATGCAGCCCGGCGATGAAGCAGAAGTCAGCGGATATGTGTACCGCTTTATCCGCGCGGAGCAGGGGCCAGGACCAAATTATACGGCGCTGCGCGGACAGTTTGAGGTCAGCCGGAATGGCGTACCGCTGGCGAGCCTGGCACCCGAAGCGCGCAGCTATCCCACGCCGCCAATGGATACGACAGAGGCGGCGATCTATCCGATGCTTAGCGGCGATCTGTTCGCGGTGATCGGCAACCCGCAAGGCGACAAAGGCTGGTCAGCGCGGCTGTATTTCCGGCCGCTGCAATCCTGGATCTGGGCGGGCGCCCTCATCATGACAATCGGCGGGGCGATTTCATTAAGCGACCGACGTCACCGGGTGGGCTCGCCGCGCCGCGCGGCAAGCCCTGCATCTGATGGCGCCGCTGCCCCGTTGGCGGCGGAATAGCAATGCGCTGGCGCAGTTTTGTTCCGCTGATAATTGTTAGTCTGCTGGCAGGCGTTCTGTTTGTGGGATTGGGACTGGATCCAAAGATTGTGCCTTCAGCCCTGATTGACAAACCGGTGCCGCAATTTGATCTGCCGCCGCTGCCGGGAAAAGAGCCGGGACTGATCGCGGCAGATCTGGCCAAAGGTGAAATCACACTGGTAAATGTCTGGGCATCCTGGTGCGGGCCGTGCCGCATCGAGCATCCACAATTGATGGAAATTGCCAACATCACAAAAGTGCGCATGATCGGATTGAACTATAAAGACGACCCGGCAAAGGCACTGGCGTTTTTGCAACAGCTTGGCGATCCCTTTGTGTCGGTGGGCGCAGATCGCACAGGCCGGGTGGCGATTGAATGGGGCGTATATGGGGTGCCGGAAACGTTCCTGGTTGATGGCAAGGGCCGCATCGTGCTGAAGCATGTGGGGCCGTTGCGCCCGGAAGATATTTCCGAAAAAATACTACCAGCCATCAAGGCGGCGACACCATGATATACGGGTTTGGGAAATACCGGTTTGCGGCGCTGGCTGTTGCGTTATTGCTGCTGGGTGCCGCACCGGCCCATGCGATTGCCGTGGATGCGGTGACATTGCAGGACCCGGCACTTGAGGCGCGGGCGCGTAACCTTATGCAGGGGCTGCGCTGTCTGGTATGTCAGAATCAGTCGATCGAAATTTCCGACGCGGAACTGGCTGGCGATTTGCGTCGCATCGTGCGCGAACGGGTGGCGGCGGGCGACACGGATGACCAGGTGCGCGCGCATCTGGTGGCGCGCTATGGCGACTGGGTACTGATGCGCCCGCCTTTCAGACTGTCCACACTGGCCCTGTGGGGGGGGCCGCCGGTGTTGCTGGTGCTGGGGGGGATTGCCCTGTGGATGGGGCTTCGCCGCAGGGAAGTGCCCGTTTTACAGCCCCTGACCGAGGCTGAGCAGGCCAAATTGCGTGAAATTACCGCGTCTGATTAACCTTTGTTAAACCTTGTCCGGCTAGTCTGACCGCAACCAGAAAAATAAGCGGCAGAGCCAGTTCATCATGGTCAGTGTTCACCCATCCAGCCTGATAGGCGCGCAAGCCTATGCGGTGCAATTGCGCCGTCAGTATAGCCAGGAGGAAACTGCGCGCGCCATCAATCAGGATGACCGCCAGTCCGCGCGTTCCAACCGGCAGGACCGGCGCGCAGCCTTTGAGTTGGAGCGTGGCAAAGACGAAGGCAAAAAAACCGCACCGACCGTCCCCACACCAACAGTAGATACCGCAAGCGCAAAAGCCGATAGAGTTCGCACACTAGCGACGGGCAATCCAACTATCGGCGATGTAACCCCCCGATCCAATCCGCCCGCGCGCCCGCTATTTTCAAGCGCCAATCGCGAAGCGCCAAACCCCAACGCGCAACTGCGCAACACCCGTCCGGGGACGCATCTCGATATTACTGTTTAGGCAGTTTATTTTTATTTGCGTGGTTTTCCACCGGTTTTTGCCGGGGCTTTCACGTCATCGAATCTCCCGCCCATCGCGCGCAGGCATTCCAGCAGCACCGCACGTTTGCTGGCCGGTACGGGCGCGATGACACGCTTTTCCGCATTACGAACCTTGGTCGTCGTTGTAGCCAACTGGCGTTTTCCCGCCGCCGTCAGGGTAACGGAATTGGCCCGCGCATCGTCTTCCGTGCGTTCCCGCGACAGCAGTCCGCTGGCGATCATGCGGGAAATCATATCTGCGAGGGTGCTGCGATCAATACCGGTGGCGCTAACCAGATCGGTCTGGGTCTGCCCCTCATAAGCCGCGACCGCCGTAAGTACGACATACTGGCGCGGCGTTAAACCACTGAGCCCAACTTCCTGTGTGTAGATATTTGACGCGCGTTGTTCCGCGCGGCGCAGCAGATGGCCAGGTGAATCTATCAATACCGGCTTGATAGTCTGTTTTTTGACTGCTTTCGCCGCCGCACGCGGCGCCGCCTTTTTAGCCTTTACCGGTTTTGCCATATGGATGCTCAGCCCCCTGATCAAGTTTTGTTCGTTGGCATTTTGAAACTAGCGAAATGCGATACACAAATGCGTTTATCAGCCTAGCGGTATATTCAGCTCTATACCATAATTTTATTGGCGCTTTTTATGCAACCGAAATACGCTAGGCACAGAAATTTTTTGGACACAGGACATATGAGTAAATCTCCCCCAAAACACCCAGCCACATTGGGCTTTGATTTTTCGCACAGAACGCCCGAAGGTGACGACAAGGAACGTCTGGTGTGCAATGGCTGCGGCTTTGTGAATTATGTAAATCCCAAAATTGTGGTGGGCGCCGTGACCGAATGGGAAGGTAAAATTCTGATGTGCCGCCGCGCCATTGAACCGCGCAGGGGATTTTGGACACTCCCGGCGGGCTTCATGGAAGAAGGCGAAACCGCCGAACAGGGCGCGATGCGCGAAGCGTTTGAGGAAGCCAACGCCGATCTGGAAATACTTTCACTGCTTGCGGTGTACAGCATTCCGCGCATCAGCCAGGTGCAGTTGATGTACAAGGCGCGGCTAAGATCTGGCGATGTCAGCGCCGGCGTGGAAAGCCTGGAAGTTGCGTTTTTCGACTGGAATGAAATCCCCTGGGACGAGATTGCGTTTCCAAGCGTTATCTGGGCGCTCAATCACTACCAGCAGGTGCGCGGTGTGACGACGTTCGCGCCATTTGTAAATCCAGACGGCGAAACCGGCAATTTCCCCGCCGCCGGACAGGCCTTTAAGCGACCGGATGGATTGACTTAATCCAGACGCGCCATATGAAATGCCCTGTATCAACCCCCCGGTCTGTCATCCTGAACGAAGTGAAGGATCTCCGCCACAGACAAGATCCTTCACTTCGTTCAGGATGACAATGTTTTGTTCAGGAGGACGATGGAGCCAAACATAGGGCCGTTGGTATTAATCAAGACGCACAACTGTGTCACCCATATTTATCCGCCCGCCCTGCAACACCGAAACGTACAGGCCGAAATTATGTTTCCAGTCGCGCACCAGTGTGCGCATGATCTGCGGCGACTTGGGCAGGTTGCCCTGTGCATGGGTTGTAATGGAGCAGCGCGGCGCGTGGCTGTCGGCAACCAGTTCTGTCGTCCCGACTTTCATCCGTACGCCGACAAGTGCTTCCGATGACAGCGGGTTGTCCAGATCGTCCAGCACAATATTGGGGCGAAAGCGCATGGCGTCCACCGCCGCATCTGGCAAGGTGTTTTGTATTTGCCGCAGTTCAGACGCCAGCACAATCGACACAGCAGAAACATCAAAATAGGTGCCCGGCAGCGTGACATTGATCATCGCTTCGCGCGGCAGTTTCGAGAAATCCGGCAATGTTTCATCCGGCAGCAATGCCAGAACCTCCCGCACATAGGCGTCAAACTTTTCCGGCGCAATATTGGCGCGCGCGTAATGCGCAGTATCGCTGGCCGGCCGTATATCACAAATCGAAAGCTGCCGGCCGACATAGCTCGAGACCATCGCATCGCAATCAGGGGAGTCGGTTAGCATGGCTTCACCGCTGGGAAGCGAAATCCGGGCGCGAGGTTCAAGGCCATCCTCCAGCAGCGTTGCGGCGATCTGCAACAATAGCGGGCTGCGCTTGGCGCTGGTGATCTCGACGCGCTCAACGTCGCGAAACGCCCACATCCGGTCGCCCACAAAGCCGGTGGTAAACACATCCGCCGCCTGCAACACCTCGCCACGCAGCGATTTCACAGGATAACGAAATAATCCGCTGACTGAACCCAATTTTTCCTGCTGCGCCATAGGAATGCTCCTTAAATTTTATCCCTTATTGGCCGCAAACAATTCCAGGCAGCGTTGTTTGGCGAGTTTGGCGCAGGCTTCGTTATAGTCTGTGCGGCGGTCGGACTGAAAGCCGTGGCCTGCATCATAGACATAGACCGGCACTTGCGGGTGCGCTGCTTCGATTTTGCGCACCAGTTCCATCGGGATGCCTTTATCATGTTCGCCGAAATGCAGGATGGTCGGGCATTTGGGTTTTTCAGTGATGTGATCGCCAATGCCGCCGCCATAATAGCCCGCCGCCGCCGCAAGGCCGGTGCAACGGCATGCCGCCACCCAGGTAATCGTGCCGCCATAGCAATAACCGGTGACATAGACAGGCCACGGGACAGGCCCCGGGACAGGCC
>CAMTVX010000008.1:0-62652 GCA_947085295.1 uncultured Alphaproteobacteria bacterium
CCGTCATAGATGCGGAATGCGCGAATGTCGCGGTAGGTGCGTTCCACCACGGTATCCGATGTCATACCCAATCCACCCAGTACCTGCAACGAACGATCAACCACACGGCCCAGTGCCTCTGAACAAAACACCTTGGCGCGGCTGGTTTCGGTGCGCGCCTGATCGCCCTGATCCAGCAGCCATGCGCAATGCCAGATCGCAAGCCGGCACAGATGCAGTTCGGTGGCGTTATCGGCAAGCTGGAATCCTATCCCCTGATGCTGCCCGATCAGCCGGCCAAACGCCTGACGCTTGTTGGCATAGGCAACGGCGATGTCGTGACAGCGCCGCGCCTGACCAAGCCAGCGCATGCAATGCGTCAGACGTGCCGGTCCCAGACGCACCTGCGCATTGCGAAAGCCCTGCCCTACCTGACCCAGCACATCTTCCACGCCGACCTTCAACCCTTCAAGCGCCACTACCGAATGGCCGCCGGGCGAATTGCTGTCCATCGTATCGAGCGTGCGAACCAGTCGAATACCCTTTGCCCCCATTGGAGCCAGAAACATTGTGGCACCAATATCGGTGCCTGCCTCATCCAGGGTGCGCGCCATGATGATATTGAGCGAGGCACCGGGAAAACCCGTGATCAGCCATTTGGTGCCATCAATCGTGAACTGGTCGCCATGACGCCGTGCGGTGGTTGACAGCATGGACGGGTCTGAACCCGCGCCACCATCCGGTTCGGTCATCAGGAATGCGGTTCGGATTTCGCCAAGCGATAATGGCTTCAGCCATTTTTCCTTTTGCGCTGGTGTGGCGACCTTGTTCAGCAAATTGGTATTGCCCTCGTCCGGGGCCTGAATATTGAATGCCAGCGGACCCAGCGGGGAATAACCGGCGGCCTCGAAAATCACCGCCATGCCAACATGGTCAAGGCCCAGGCCACCCCATTCCTTTGGTGCATGTGGCGATAACAAACCTGCCGCCCGGCAACGCGCCACCAGTTCCTTTCGAAATTCCTCTGTAGGCCCATGCGGCCCCTGACGCGGATCATGCTCCAGCGGAATAATCTCCTCGCGGATAAAGCGATCCGCGCGGTCACGCAGGGCAACAAGGTCCTTTGGTAGCGAAAAATCTATCATTTCTCTATGCCTGTAATGAATTGGTTTCAGTAGGACAGTGTAATGTGCATATCCACATTCGAACAGAGGTTCAATGCGCGGCGGCCCCGGATTTGGTTAATTTTATACAGCCTGCTTTCCCCCTTTAGCTCGGCCGCACCCTGTGCTACAAGCCCCGCCTCATGTTGCACATAAACGATCTGAACTATAGCATTGCTGGCCGACCCCTGTTCAAGGGCGCGACGCTCGCCATCCCGGATGGCTGGCGGGTGGGCCTTATTGGGCGTAACGGCACCGGCAAATCCACCCTGCTGCGCCTGATTACCGGGGAAATCGGCCCCGACGCGGGCAGTCTGAACATCAATCCCGGCGCACGCATCGGCATGGTGGCGCAGGAAGCGCCCAGCGGCGAAACCAGCCTGCTGGATACGGTACTGGCGGCGGACACCGAACGCGCGGCGCTGCTGGAAGAGGCTGAAACCGCCACCGATCCCAACCGCATTGGTTATATCCATACGCGGCTGGCCGATATTTCCGCCCATACTGCGCCCGCGCGCGCCGCCGCCATTCTGAAGGGGCTGGGCTTTGACACGGCGCAACAGGCCCTGCCATGCAGCGCCTATTCGGGCGGCTGGCGTATGCGGGTTGCGCTTGGCGCCGTGTTATTTTCGGAACCCGATCTGCTGCTGCTGGATGAGCCGACCAACTATCTCGATCTGGAAGGCGCCATCTGGCTGGAATCCTATTTGCGCAGCTATCCGCGCACCGTCATTCTGGTCAGCCATGACCGCGATCTGCTCAATACCGCCGTGCAGTATATTGTGCATCTCGATGAAGCCCGGCTGAACATCTATACCGGCGGTTATGATCAATTCGAAGACGTGCGGCGCCTCAAGCTGGAACAGCAGATGTCGATGAAGACCAAGCAGGACCATCAGCGCAAACATCTGCAGGCATTTGTGGATCGTTTTCGTTACACCGCGTCCAAGGCGCGCCAGGCGCAAAGCCGTCTGAAGGCGCTGGCGCGCATGCAGCCGATTGCCGCCGTCAGCGAAAGCCATGTGCTGCCGTTCAACTTTCCCAATCCCGAACATCTGGCGCCGCCGCTGATCAGTATCGAGAATGGCGAGGTGGGCTATGCCCCCGGCAAGCCGGTGTTGCGCAAGCTGAACCTGCGCTTTGATATGGAAGACCGCATCGCACTGCTGGGCGCCAACGGCAATGGCAAATCCACCTTTGCAAAACTGCTGACCGGCAAGCTGCAACTGGAACATGGGCGTATGCGCATGTCGAAAAAACTGCGCATCGGTTATCTGGCGCAGCACCAGATTGACGAGCTGGACGGTCAGGCCACCCCGTTTGACCATTTCCGCGACGCCATGCCCGAAAACACCACAGAGGCGCAGATCCGCAATAAACTTGGCGGGTTTGGCTTTGGCTTTCTAAAATCCACGACCAAGGTCGATGATCTTTCGGGTGGCGAGAAAACCCGATTGCTCTTTGCACTGATTACCTTGCCAAAGCCGCATCTGATGATCCTGGACGAGCCAACCAACCATCTTGATGTAGATAGCCGCGAGGCGCTGGCGCAGGCCCTGAATGAATATGAAGGCGCGGTCATTCTGATCAGCCATGACCGGCATCTGATTGACGCCTGCGCCGAACGGCTATGGCTGGTAAAGGATGGCACCGTCGCCGCCTATGACGGCAGCCTGGAGGAATACAGTCAGTCATTATTGCAGGGCGGGCGCGCAACCGCGCCCAAACTTGCCCCCGTCAAGGATAAGGATGGTCCCGCAAAGCAGGAACAGCGCCGCAATGGCGCGCAAAAACGCGGCGGCATCGCGCCCCTGAAGCAGGCGGTCGCGGATGCGGAAAAGAAACTGGCCGATCTGAACATTCTGAACAGCCGCATCGAAGAGGCCCTGGGCCGCCCCGGCCTGTATACGGACGCGCCCGATCGCGCGCAAAAACTGATCAAGCAAAAAGCCGACCTGACCCGCATGATTACTGTCGCCGAGGAACGCTGGCTTTCCACCCAACAGGCCTATGATGACGCGCTGGTGGGGGCGTAGCAGGGATCGCCGCCAGTTTCAGCCCCAGCGCCGTCATCACTTTTAGAATGGTCGAAAATTCCGGGTTGCCCTCGCCGGAAAGCGCCTTATACAGGCTTTCGCGTCCAAGCCCGGTGTCGCGGGCGAGTTGCGTCATACCCCTGGCGCGGGCCACAACGCCAAGCGCATGCGCGATAAAAGCCGCATCATCGCCCGCCTCTTCAAAGCAGGCGTCAAGATACGCCGCAATGTCCGCATCCGTTTTCAGATATTCGGCGGAGTCCCATACAGTGGTTTTCAATTTGGGCATGTTCAATTTTCCTTGGCGGAAAACACTGATATAGACCGTTTTTTGTTCACACTGCACCGCCCCACCCACAGTGTCACCCCGGATTTATTCCGGGGTCCAGGAGTCACACGGGAAGGCCTAAGTTTGGAGCCCTGGACCCCGGAATAAATCCGGGGTGACAGACCAAGAGTGTGGCACGGCCAAACCTGAAATCAACCCCACCGCGAGATATTCCCCGCCGCCGCGTCCTTCAGGCCCTTGCGCACCTTCTTCAGGGCGCCGCCGTTTTCAAACAACCACGCCTCGCGCGCAGGAATTTCCTTGTAGGGTTCCAGAATCAGACGGCCATCCTTTTCCTGATGAATACGATAGCTGCTAACCCCCTTGGCGTAAGCCCCCAGGGCAATACGGCCTTTGGAATCCGGCCTAATGGTGCGCGCCTGCGATGCGGTCATAACATCCTCCGGGTATATGGGAGAATGTAGCAACTGGTGGGATATAGATCAAGTGGGATTAAGTAAAAATGGGATAAATAAACCCGTATCCTTTATTAATCTTCCCTCTCCCCCTTGTGGGAAGGGCCGGGGAGGGGCTGAAATATGATTCAATTCAGACGAAACAGATTTTAAAGAAAAACTGTCATGTCAAGACTTGACCCCTTTTTTGTGCCTTTTTTGTGCCTTTTTTGTGCGGAACACCTTCTTGGGCGACAAGCAAATTTTCCTCGACGAATTTGGCCCCTTTGGGGGATAGCGTGACAGTATCTATTTCTTTGTCCCACTCTACGAAGCGATCACTGTGGAGTTTACTCAACACTCTCGACTTAAACACCCCAGGGTTTGAGTATTCGATCCAGGATATGAGATCTTCCGTCATAACTATTCCTTCTTGAACTGAATAGAGAAGAAGCAGCGCTTTTTCCCTTGCCGTGATTCCATCCCTTAAGACTCTTCTCTTGCCTGCCACTTCCCAAACATCTGGCAACTGACGAATTGCCAACGCATCAACAATCTCTTGCGCTTCTTCTAGAGATAGATTGTGATGAATTTGAATAAGCTCGCAGATGATCCAGTCGGCTACTCGTCCCATTACCGCCGCATCTATCGCGTTTGGATCGACGTCACCGCCTATATGGCCAATGCCTCGTGTATTACGCATCGTGTATAAAAAAACGAGAGCACGTGGAAGGACAAGTTTCTCAGAATCGGTGATTGGGGTTAAATTATTGCTAGAAACAATTTTTCGACACTCATCCGCAAAATTCGGAATTTTCTTTCCAAAGGGTATGTGCTTACCGAATGCGCGCTCCTGCAAAAGTCGTATTCCTGCTTCGCACAATTTGCCAGCACTCATCCCAGCTGATTCATGTCGACCAGCAGAAAGGTGCTTTTTCAGTTCCCAATACGACGAAACGATGTGCTTTCTAATTGGAGCAGGAATGCCATTAAGGGCATCTTGTAATATTTCTATCATGCATTCTGGTACTCATACTGACCATCAGCGTTCTTTACGCGCGAAAGCTGTTTTTCCCGAACCATTCTAGTGAGCTTTCCAGATATTTCGTTTGGCTTAATCCGTCTAGCAAGGTTCGTTTCACTATGCTTACAAAAATCTCCTATTGTTCGTGGCTGATTAAAATATTTATCATCAAAAGCCTTAGTTAATGTGGCTACAGCCCCAGATCCACTCGCGCCCCTCTTTTTAGGTGTTGCTGACATCTGATCCTTCAGAGATGATTGTGCTTGTGTTTTACGCTTACGTTTAGGCCTCCTTCCTTTCGTAATAGTATCTTGTTTAACAGCCCCACTATCAGTCTCGGCAGAGCCATTGAACAATAATTCAATTAGACGAAGCTGAACTGCCTCGGACTTGAACTTATTGATGATCTCGGAAAGCTCATTTAGATGGAGCTTAGTTGTCTCAAAATCCCTAAACATAAATTCTCCATGCTTCATTAGACCCCGTGAATTGGACTCGACTACGCCAGTGCACTAGCTAGCTAGCTACCGCTAGGTGTCATCAAGGCTTCGCTCAATGGGCACTGGAATTGAAACTGATTGAGTCATCGGTGTCGCCTGATAATCACATCCCTATGCAGCATAATCGGCTTCATCTCTATGATCAAGCAATATGTTCATGTTATGTTTTCACAACACCCATCAATCCGATGCATGCAGATGCAGGATCGCGGCCCCGGCCCGAATGCACGCAATGCCATCGGCGATCATTTCGTCCACCGTCACCGGCACATTGGGTTGCAGATCGCGGCCCCAGGAACCGTTCAACGCCACCTCGATCCAGACTTTGTAATTAATGGGGTCAGACCCCTTTGGTCTATTTATTAGCGGCCAGAAGGCTTTTTGCCTTGCCTGTCCACTTGCTGTCTATCCTGTTTGATTGGGCAATGTGTTCCAAAGCATCATCCCGGCGACCTTCGCGAATAATGCGTCTTGACTGATTGACCCTGATGCGGCTGCCGGATTCAGAATATTTTTCTTGTTTCATCAGAGCATCGACCGCAGTGTCGTTTGAAACTGAGGAATCGGCAAACATCTCATAATATTTTACAAAACACGCCATGCCTATCGACTGCAGGCTTCTCTTTAATTGCTGGTCATCCATTATAGTTGCTCTGTTCACCTGAGAACCCGAAAATCTGATGAATATCGGATACGAAAGTTGCCGTTGATGGCGCCGCAAAGGGTTTTCCAGTTTTCCGGCACAATTTTGCATATTCAAAAAATCGGGGTCAAGTCTTGACATGACAGTTTTACCGCACTCCCTTTAGTTACTCCACACCCCGCCCCCTCACCCCGACCCTCTCCCACGAGGGGGGAGGGAGATCCCCTCACCCCACCGCGCGGAGTTTCTCCGCGCGTTCCAGATCGACCGACACAAGCTGGCTGACGCCGCGTTCGGCCATGGTTACGCCGAACAGGCGGTCCATGCGCGACATGGTGACATTGTTGTGGGTGATGACCAGGAAACGGGTCTCAGTCGAGCGGGTCATTTCATCGAGCAGATTGCAGAACCGCTCCACATTGGCGTCATCCAGCGGCGCGTCCACTTCGTCGAGCACGCACAGCGGCGACGGGTTGGTCAGGAACACCGCAAAGATCAGCGCCATCGCGGTCAGCGCCTGTTCACCGCCCGACAGCAGGGTCATGGATTGCAGACGTTTGCCGGGCGGGCTGGCGAGAATTTCCAGGCCCGCTTCCAGCGGATCATCGGATTCGATCAGTTCCAACCGCGCGCTACCGCCACCGAACAGATGTATAAACAGCCGCGAAAAATGTTCGTTGACGACGGTGAATGCCTTTAGCAGCCGTTCGCGGCCCTCACGGTTCAGGCTGCCAATGGCCTGACGCAGGCGCGCGATGGCGGCCTCCAGATCGGTGCGTTCGCGCGTCATGCCTTCGAGGCGTTCGTTCAGTTCACGCGATTCTTCTTCGGCGCGCAGATTGACCGCACCCATATTTTCACGCTCACGCCTGAAGCGCGCAAGGTTACGCTCGACCGTGTCCATATCAGGCAGCGCTGCGCCTTCTTCCAGATTGGCGAGGCGCAGGCATTCTTGCGGCGCGCATTCCAGACGTTCCAGAATTTGATCGGCCAGATCTTTTGCGCGTTCCAGCGTGGCACCCGCCGCCGCCTCACAGCGCACCCGCGCCTCTCGCATTTCGCCCAGATGATGCTGTGCGGCGCGCGCCGCCTTGTCGCATGCGGCCTGCACGGCTTCGGCGCTGGCCAGCGCGCTGGCGGCACTGTCACGGCGTTGTGCCGCGCCTGCAATTTCGCTCAGCAGGGCTTGCATGCGCTGGGCAATTTCATGCGGCTGGGCGCGCAGATTTTCCAGTTCGCCGGTCAGTTCAGAAACCCGCGCGGCCAGAACTTCCAACTGCTGCGACGCCGCCTGTTTGCGCGCGGCCCATGCGCCATGATCGCGCGCGATCACCTCAAGGCGTTGCGCGCGCGCGCTGGCCTCACGGGCAAACGCATCAAGCGCGCCATGCGCCTGACTTAACGCGGCACGGCCCAGATCAACCTCACTGCGCAACCCCGCCGCTGTGGCGCGGGGCTGTTCTTCGGGTTCCAGCAGGGCCGTTGCCTGCGCGGTTTCTCGGCTGTGACGGTCGGCCTCGGTGCATTCATTTTCGATACGCGCCTGCGCCTCTACCAATGCGGCAAGACGCGCGGTGCGGTTGAGCATTTCACGCTCCATTTTCGCCTGCGCATCCAGCGCCTGGGAAAGCGCTTCTTCCTTTTGCCGGACATAGCGGCGATTATCCGCCTCCGCCGTGCGCGCCGCAGCAGCGACATTTGCCGCCTGCTCAAAACTTTCGCGCGCGGTTTGCATGTCCGCATCCGCGTCCTGACGGCGCTGTGTGACATCTGTCAGCCGGTTACGCATCTCCAGCCGTTTGGCGGCAGCGGCGGGCGCATCGGCGGCCGCCGTAAAACCATCCCAACGCCATAACGCGCCTTCGCGACTGACCAGCCGCTGCCCGGGTTTGAGTTGCGCGCGCAGAAAAATACCGTCGGCTGCCGCCACCACGCCGATCTGTGACAGACGGCGCGCCAGCGCGGGTGCGCCGGTGACATAGCGATCGAGCGGCTCTGCGCCCGCAGGCAGCGCCGGTAACGGCCCATCGCCCGCCAGCAGCGCCCAATGCACGGGCGCAGCATCATCGCTGGGATATTCCAGATCATCGCCCAGCGCCGCACCCAGCGCGGTTTCATATCCCGGCGTCACACGCAGCGCATCGACCAGTGGCGGCCACAGATCGCTGCCGCGATCATTCAGCAATTCGGTCAGGGCTTTTTCTTCCGCCGCCAGTTTGTCGGTTATGGTACGGGCGGATTGATACACCTCGCGCAGGGCGGCTTCGGTTTTTTGGGCTTCCTCGCGCTGTGCTTCGGCAAGGGTTACGGCATCGCGGCCCGCAGTGACGGCCTGACGCGCCTCAAGTGTACGCTGTTCAATTTCCTGCGTCTGCGGGGCGGCGGGCATTTCGGCCTGCAACTGGTTGCGTTCCTGCGTGACGGTGCCCAATTGCTGGGTCAGCCGGTCAAAGCGCTGCCGGGTCTGGGTGAGTTCACGGTTCAGGCTTTCACGTTGCGCAATCAGATCGGAAAGCCGTCGCGTGGCCGCATCCAGCGCCGTTTCGCTGGTTTTTAGCGCGGCGGCGGCCTGCGCCACCTCATCGCGCAGGGCATCGCCCCGGCCATGCTGCGCGGCGGCGGCGGCCTCCAGATCCTGGCGTTCCAGTTCAAGCTGTTGCAGGGCGTGATCTGAATCGCTGACATGTGCGGTTTCGCGAACCTGATCCAGTTGCAGTTGCGACAGGCTGGCTTCGCTGCGCGCGGTTTGTTGCGCAATGCGCGCGCCTTCGGCCTCCAGACTGTCCCGGGCCACAGACAGGCGGTGCAGCGCGGCTGCGGCCTCGGCCTCGATCTGGCGCAGGGGTGGCACCGCCTCGGCGGCTTCGAGTTGCGCGGTAGAGGCGCTAGCGGCATCGCGTGTGGCATCGGCCACACGGGCTTCCGCCTGTTCCAGCAATTCGGCCGCTTGCGACACCGCATGCACCGTCTCCTGCCAGCGCAGATGAAACAGCAGGGCTTCGCCGTGGCGAATATGTTCTGACAGATTACGGTAGCGTGACGCCTGGCGCGCCTGTCGCTTCAGCGCGGCGATCTGGGTTTCAAGCTGCGCCATGATATCATCGAGGCGCGTCAGATTGGTTTCGGCCGCGCGCAGCCGCAGTTCCGCCTCGTGACGGCGCGAATGCAGGCCGCTGATACCGGCGGCTTCTTCGAGAATCGCGCGGCGTTCTTTGGGTTTGGCGTTGATCAGCGCGCCGATGCGGCCCTGGCGTACAATGGCAGTGGAGCGTGGGCCACTGGCGGCGTCGGCAAACAATAGCGACACGTCGCGCTGACGCGCATCGCGCCCATTGATGCGATAGATGGAACCAGCCTCACGCTCAATACGGCGGGTGATTTCGAGCTGATCCGCGTCATTCAGATGCGCGGGTGCGGTGCGGTCGCTATTATCGACGACCAGCCCTACCTCGGCCATGTTGCGGGGCGGGCGTCCGGCACTGCCTGCAAAAATCACATCGTCCATGCCGCTGGCGCGCATCTGCTTGGCGGAGCCTTCGCCCATGACCCAGCCCAGTGCTTCGACCAGGTTGGATTTACCGCACCCGTTGGGACCAACGATACCGGTCAGACCGGGTTCGATTCGCAATTCCACAGGTTCGACGAAACTTTTGAAGCCCGATAGGCGAAGCCGGGTAAACCGCACGTGATATTCCCTATTAACAGTGTGAATCAGGCGTCAGGCAGCAAGGGTTGCAGAATTTTGTCGAAATCCTCAATGGTCATATCGCCACCATGGGTTTTGCCGTCGATTATGAAGCTGGGGGTTCCCTTGATGTCGTATTTTTCCGAGCCGTCCTTACGGCTCAGGACAAGCTGCTCCATCAGTGCTTTGTCCGCAATACAGGCGTCAAAGGTGGCCTGGCTCATGCCGCCCAGTTTGGCAATGCGCGATAACGCACCAAGAGGATCTTCAGATGTGGCCCAGCTTTCCTGCTGTTTGAACAAAATGTCGATGAATGCAGGGGCCTTGGCCTCGCCACCGCAGCGCGCCAGCATGGACGCGCGCAACGCCACGCCATCCAGCGGAAACTCCCGCAGGAACAGCTTTACCTTGCCCGTATCGATATATTTTTCCTTGAGCGCAGGCAGCACGTTCGCATGAAACTCCGCACAATGCGGGCAGGTCATCGACGCATATTCGATGATGGTGACCGGCGCATCGGCCTTGCCCAGCACGATTTCACCGGTAAAAGCACCGGATGCGGCAGGCGTTTCCGCCGGTTCTTCTGCCGAAACCGAACTGAAACTGCCCAGCACGCCAATGGCGAGCCAGCCCGCAAGCACGAGAAAGCCCAGAACACCTACAAAATATCGTGGTAATTTGCCCAAAATAGACCTCCTGCTACAACATGTGGTGGATTATACGTGGCTTTGGGGGGACTCAACAAGGTTTTTTACGACGCCGAATTCCACTGCCCAGACGTTCCAGCGCAGCGCGTAATTCAGGGTCATCGATTTGCGCCACCTCTGCCTGCACCGTACGCTTTTCTGCTGCTTGCAGGGGGCGTGGTGGCGCTGGTTCAACCGGGCGGGGCGTAACAGGCCCCTGAACAATGCGCAGCGCCGCGACCGCACGAAACCCGCATTGGGCATTAATCCGTGCAATCAGAACCGGCTGCATATGCTGAAATTCCAGTGCCGCCGCCCCGTCAACACGCACCCAAAGCGTGCCATTATCACCTTTGCCCTGCACGAAATGCAGTTTTTCCGGCTGACATTGATCAACGAGTCGTTCACCCACGATTTGCGGCCAATGGGTTAACAGCGCGCCCAGCGCAAAGCCGCGCTGCCCGAAAGCCGGGCGGGTTATAGTGTCGGCAGCCCTGGCCACCGAACGCAGCCCGTAACGCCGCTCAGCAGGCCTGTTGCGTTTTGTGCTATCAGCCATTAGGTCTCTTTATCAATCGTTCGACTGTGCGCATGGTGCTGTGGAATCTATACCGCAGAATGCGCCTTTATTATGATGCACCCGCCGATCATACACCCAGCCCAAGGATTTTAAGTGTCAAATTCGCTATTCACCCTTCTGAATGAGAACTTTCTCAAAAAATTTGATGCACAACTTGTCAGGCGATCCTGGCTTGGCAATGCTCTGGCGCCTTCGCCCCGACAATTCCCGCCAGAAACCTGGGCCATGTTTGAATTACCCAGTGGCCTGAAATTATGGATTGATCTGGGCGATAGCGGTGTGTCGCTGGGCTGCCTGTCCGGCATGTATGAAGGCGATGAAACGGCGTTCATTCTGAACAGCGTCAAAAAAGGTGACACGTTTGTCGATATAGGGGCCAATATTGGATGGTTCGCAGTGCAGGCGGCCGCCAATGTGGGGCCAACAGGCCGTGTGATCGCCATCGAGCCGCGCGCGCAAACCGGGCAATATCTGGCGCGATCTCTCAGGGAAAATGAATTTTCCGGCCGCTCCGAAGTGCATCATTGCGCCCTGGGAACCGAGGCCGGTCGATTTAGCATTGGCTGGGATAACAGCGCCGGAAATCCTGGCGGCACCTGGAGCCTGCCGACAAAGGAAATCCAGCAGGAATTCCACGATGTCGGATTTCGTGTGGAAGAGGTCGAAGTAAAAACACTGGACAGCATCGTTGCGGACCGCAAGGTTGATGTCATCAAAATTGACATCGAAGGCGCAGAGGGCCTGGCGCTGCGCGGTGCGGCCCGAACCCTGGCGCAGTCGCGACCGATTATCCTTTCGGAAATGAATTTTTCACTGTTGCCGAAAATTTCAGGTTTTTCGGCTGGGGATTATATTCGCTGGATGACGGAACAGGGCTATGACTGCCATGCGCTGGAAGCAGGCCGGGCCGGTGCATTATTGCATACCAATAATCTTCCCAGCCACATGACCTTTATCAATGTGGTCTTCAAACCCATTTCAAAGTGAAAAACAAGAGTGCGCGACGGCACGCAACAGTTTTCTGATCTTTTGCTGAGCTGGTATGCTTGCAACCAGCGCGAATTTCCGTGGCGCGCAACAGCAGGAGAAACGCCGGACGTCTACAGAGTATGGTTAAGTGAGATCATGCTGCAACAGACCGGAACCGCCACAGTGATTTCTTATTTCAATAAATTTACCACGCTCTGGCCCAACGTGCACGCATTGGCGAGCGCACATCTGGATGAAGTGCTGACCGCGTGGGCGGGACTTGGATATTACGCGCGCGCCCGTAATTTGCATCGTTGCGCGCAGATTATCAGTACAGAGATGAATGGTAAATTTCCGCGCGAAATTTCTGAATTGCTTAAACTTCCCGGCATTGGTCCCTATACTGCTGCCGCCATTACTGCCATTGCATATAATGAAGCCAGCCCGGTTCTGGATGGAAATATTGAAAGGGTAATATCGCGGCTATATGCGGTGACCTCGCCCCTGCCCGGCAGCAGGGCGGAATTGCGATCCCTTAGTATGGCGTTGATTAAATGCGCACACCCGGGCGATATGGCGCAGGCGATGATGGATCTGGGGGCTGAAATATGCACCCCGCGCGGACCTGACTGCATGCGCTGCCCCTGGCAAAAACAGTGCAGGGCGTACGCGCAGGATATTGCCGCATCATTACCGGTTAAAAACAAACGTGCGCCTGTGCCGACAAATCTGGGCGCGATTTTCTGGCTGACCCGCAAGGACGGCGCGGTATTATTGCGCCGCCGACCGGAGCGGGGATTACTGGGCGGCATGATGGAATTTCCCGGAACCCCGTGGAATGAAACGACCCGCGATTTTATGTCTTATGTTCCGGCGAATGGAAGGTGGAAATTATTATCGGGAACCGTGCGTCATGTGTTTACACACTTCAAACTGGAACTGACGGTTTATGCAGGACGAATTTCAGACATATCATCCGTAGACGGATTTTGGGTGCAGCCGGAAGAATTTCACGAATATGCTCTACCGACACTGATGCGAAAGGTGGCAGACCATGTACAGACTTCCATAAAGGAAATGGCTGCATGATTTTTTATCTTTCAAAGATTCTGTGGATTTTTGTGCAACCGAGCAACCTGCTGCTGTTAATCGCCTGTGGCGGCATGGCGCTGATGTTTACCAGATGGGTCAGGGTGGGCAGAATATTACTGACGGTAATATTGGGAATTTTTATTTTTATCGCTATTGCGCCATTGGGTAACTGGATGCTTTACCCACTCGAAAAACGTTTTCCGGTTCCCGATAATCCCGGGAAAGTAGATGGAATTATTATTCTGAGCGGCGCCTTTAATGCAAAGAACAGCGCGTTTAGAGGCACGCCCGTACTCAATCAATATGCGGGCCGATTTACCAAATTCATAGAACTGGCAAAGCTTCATCCACAGGCAAAACTGCTATTCAGTGGCGGGGCCGTTTTTCCTTTACATAATAATGTAACTGAATCCGATATTGGCAGATGGTTTTTTGCGGAACAGGGGCTTGATACCAGCCGTATCCTGTTTGAAGACAGGTCGCGCAACACACATGAAAATATAATTTTCAGCAAACAGCTTGCGCAACCGCAGCCGGGCGAGCATTGGGTGCTGGTTACATCGGCCGCACATATGGCGCGATCCGTTGGACTGTTTCGCAAGAATGGCTGGAACGTTACGCCCTATCCGGCAGGCTATGTGACCATGCCATTTGTTGAACCGCTATCTGCGCCGGATTTTGCCGGACGATTGGAGCGCGTTGATGACGCCGTCAAGGAATGGCTGGGCCTGATTGCGTATTATTTTCTTGGACGTACGAGCGCGCTTTTTCCCGCGCCGGAATAAGCTGGCATCAATGTAATTCCTTGCGCAGTTTCTGACGCAGTATATCGATGGGCACAAGCGCACCCTTGGTTTCTATATGCCAGAAGGTCCAGCCATTACACGCAGGCGCGCCCTGTACCGCCGCGCCGACCTGATGGATGGAACCCTTTGCATCCGCAGAGATAAGCGTGCCGTCCGCGCGCACCCTGGCGACATGACGCCGCGAAATATCGCTCAATACCGTGCCCGGTGAAATCAGGCCGCGTTCCACCAGCCAGCCAAACGGAATGCGCGCTTCCTGGCGCTTGCTGGTAGTAACTTCCATCGCGTCCGGTGACAGTGGAACGATTTTCGAAATACGCGCAATGGCCCTGCTGGCATATTCATGTTCGCGTTCCATGCCAATGAAATGCCGCCCCAGCCGTTTTGCAACCGCGCCTGTCGTGCCCGTGCCAAAGAACGGATCTAAAATCACATCGCCCTCTTTAGTTGACGCCAGAATAACGCGGTGCAACAGCGCTTCGGGTTTTTGTGTGGGATGCGCCTTGTCACCGGCGTCATCCTTCAGGCGTTCTTCACCGCTGCAAATCGGCAGCAGCCAGTCGGAACGCATTTGCAGACCTTCGTTAAGCGCCTTCATGGCATCGTAGTTGAAGGTGTAATTTGAAACGCCCGGATCGCGCGCCGCCCAGATCAGGGTTTCATGGGCATTGGTGAACCTGCGCCCGCGAAAGTTCGGCATTGGATTGGTTTTGCGCCACATAATGTCATTCAGTATCCAGAAATCCAGATCCTGCAGGATGGCGCCCACCCGAAATATATTGTGGTACGAACCAATCAGCCAGAGGGTGCCGGTCTTTTTCAAAACCCGTTTTGCCGCGCTCAGCCATTGCAGGGTGAATTCATCATAAGCGGCAAAGCTGGAAAATTTATCCCATGCCTCAACAACACCATCGACCCGGCTGTGATTGGGCCGCAACAATTCATTCGTAAGCTGAAGATTGTATGGCGGATCGGCAAAGATAACGTCGATGGAATTTGCCGGCAGGCTGTTCATCAAACTGACGCAATCCCCGATCAGCACCTTATCCAGTGGCAATGCGGTTGCGGTCTTTTCCGTACGCGTGTGTGCCGCGTTGACACCTAACTCCATGACTGCGTCCCCCTTGGTGATTCGCACACCATGTTTGCTACTCTCGACGAATCACGTCAATAGCTTTTTAGAATCAATGAGTTATGTGGGGGTCTTTACACAACATCTTGTGTATTGGCTTGAAGCTGCGCCGATGATGTGGTGTTATGCCCAGACGAAAAAGTCCATCCCTGTGCGCGCCTGTGCCATATCCCTGGTTGGTTTTCCATCCGTAACCCGGAAATTCCGTGTCCAGATCATTCATAATCCGGTCACGTGTGACCTTGGCGATGATTGATGCGGCAGCGATCGACAGGCTGCGCGCGTCACCCCCGATCAGCGTTTCCACGGCACAGAAAAGTTTGGGCGCGCGGTTACCATCGACCAGTGCAAGTGTGGGCGCAATCGGCAACCCAGCGACCGCGCGCTGCATCGCCAGCATGGTTGCCGCCAGAATATTATGCGTGTCAATTTCTGCGACGCTGGCCTGCCCCACCCCGATCTGCGCGCTTGCATGCAGCCGCGCAAACAGGGCCGCGCGTTTTAGTGCGGAAAGTTTTTTTGAATCATCCAGACCATTGGGGATGCTGCGCGGATCAAGTATCACGGCGGCGGCAATAACCGGCCCCGCCCAGGGACCGCGTCCGGCCTCATCAACCCCGGCAATTATTGCGCCGGGGTTGCGTGCATGCAGTTCCTGCTCACGTAAAAAGTCAGGTGGCAAAGGCGGTTATTCAGCCGCCATTTGCATGGCGGGAATTTTATCGAGCGGCAGGTTGAACAGCCTTGCGGTGTTTTCGCGCAGGATCGCCTGAACCATATGGGCAGGCAGCGTGCTGGCATGTTTGGCCAGCAGCGCCTGTGAGTGTGGCCAGGTAGAATCCGTATGCGGATAATCATTGGCCCACAAAAGCTGTTTGTAGTTCTGTTCATTGGCGTTACGGAACGCGGTATAATCGTCCTGGAACGTCATATAGACGTTGGATTTGATATATTCGCTGGGCAGCTTGCTCAGCCCCTTGATGATACCATCGTCCGCCGCCGTGTGCGCCGCATGGTCCATGCGGTACATATAATGCGGCATCCAGCCCGCATCGCCTTCGGCGGTGACCAGCTTCAGTTTTGGATGACGTTCAAACACGCCACCCAGCACCATCATGCCCATCACATCCTGCACTGCGCGGATAATGCCCATGAAACCGTTGAGCGGATGGCCGCGCTTGCCACGCAGCGCCTCGTCGATACCATCGCCCTTTGCCGTCAGAATATGAAAACAGATCGGCATATCCAGCGCGACCGCGCATTCCCACAGGGCGTCATATTCCGGCTGATCATATTCGCCATGCACGGGATTACCCGGCATCATCATGCCGACCATGCCCATTTCCTTGGCGCGGCGGAAATCTTCGATGGCGCTATCCACAGACAGGATCGCGGTCTGGGCCAGTCCGAACAGGCGATTGGGCGCGCCTTCGCAAAAACTTTGCAGCCAGCGATTATACGCCTGCATCGCCGCATCCTTGTAGATCGGGTCAGGATGGGTACACAGGATCATGCCCACGGAGGCGTAAATGATTTCGGCGGCTGTGCCTTCCAGATCCATATCCACGAGCCGTGCCTTGGCGTCATAACCACCGGTGCGGATCATTTCAAACTTGATATTGTCGGCGTGATGCTTGCGCTCGGCCACCTTCATCCCGGCGCCATCCAGAAAGCCCATCGGGATGGTGCGTTTCATGTCCCGGATCACATAGGCGTCATTGCCGTTGGGCAGACGTTCCACACGCGGTGCATCGGCACGGAATTTCGGATCAATGAAGTCCACATAGCAATTTGGCGGCTCGACAATGTGGCTGTCGGCGGAAATGACCCCTTTGAAGAACATGATACGCTCCCTTGGCATTTGGGCCGGCTTATCCGGCGTTTGAATCTGTGATCATAATTATAGACGCATTTACGCCGCCGGATGAAGGGTTTTTATGGGATTTCAGCTAAAACCATCAGTAAAGGGTCCATAAAATGTGCGCGCCGTCACATGTTGTGCAGGTATTTTCTACGTAATATTGACTATTTGCCGGATAAATCGGAAGGTCAGCCAATGGCAATGTTGCACCTACGAAACGGGTTGAGGGATATTATGTCGCTAAAAAGCTCATATATAGGTCTGGCCGCATTCGCGCTTATTTCAACTGTGGCAATGCCGGGCACTGCCAGCGCATTGGTTATGTCTGGTACGACAAACTTCAATTCCAGCGGATTTAATACATTTACAGACGAAACAGGCACCCATTGGCTGCGCCTCGACAGTTTTTCTAATAAGTCCTACAACGACATGGCCAGCGCTGCGGCTGGCGCTGGCTTTGTAGTGGCCAATTCTGCGCAGGTTCATACCTTGCTGGATACCGTACCAACGAGTGATGAAGCAGCCTGGAATGCATTAGCCGCAATCATGGGCAAGGCGCCCAACCGGCCGCTTATGTGGGGCGCCTACCAGCCAGATGTAGAAACGCCGGACTGGATTGGATATGCCTACAATTCCCTGGATTCCCTGACCTGGATATTCATGGAGGGCGAAGGCACCTATGAAGTGGACGAAATTGCCAATGTAAACACCGACTCCCCCGATATGGGATTGTTTGCCTTTTTTTCCGAGCCCTCTGCGGATGTTCCAGAGCCGATGACCCTTGGCCTGCTGGCTGGTGGCCTGGTTGGCCTGAGACTGCTGCGCCGTCGGGCCTGATTATTTTCCCCCGGCATAGGCATTCATTGCCTGCGCCATTTGAATATCACGTGATGTCACGCCGTTCGCCTCATGGGTGGCCAGGGTGACGTTCACCTTATTATACACATTGAACCATTCCGGATGATGGTCGATTTTTTCGGCCAGCAGGGCGACGCGGGTCATCCAGCCAAAGGCCGCATTGAAATCCTTAAACTGGAATTGTTTGGTGATGGCGTCGCGTCCATCGACCTCCTGCCAGCCTTCTAGCCCCGCCAACGCCTGTTGTCGCGCGTCACCCGCCAGTTTTTCAATCATCGCCTTCTCCTTTTTCGCTAATGCGCCCGATACTGCACCCGCTTTGCAGCGGCGGCAAGTTCGTCTATGGTGCGCTTATGACATATAGCAACTGGTCCGCACATATGCTTGCCCCCAGCCTCGATGATATTGCCGAGATCGGCAGCGCCGTGCTTGCCCGGTTGCCGCAGCAATTTCTGGAAAATATTTCCGAAGTCATCATTCAGGTGGTGGATTTTGCGGATGAGGAAACCTGCCGCGATCTGGATGTGGAAAGCCCGTTTGAAATATTGGGGCTATATGCAGGCATTGATCTGACCAGCAAAAGCGTCATGGATCAGCCATCCGGCCCGGATGTAATCTTTCTGTACCGGCGTCCCATTCTGGATTGCTGGTGCGAGGGCGATGACAGTCTGGCCGATATTATCACGCATGTACTGGTGCATGAGATCGGCCACCATTTTGGCATGTCGGACGAAGCCATGGAAATACTCGAAGACGCCGCGCTGTCCGCAACGAACACCCTGAATTAAGGGAACGGAATTAGGGGATCGGATAGCGCGCCTCGATCTGATAGCTGGCGCCATTGGTGGTGCGGTGGCTGGACATCAGCACGAAATTTTCCACCCTGATTGCTGGCAGCGCCAGAATATTATGCGCGGCAATGAACGCACCAAGACGATCGCGCGGTGGATTTTTCAACCAGGCCAGCGTTACATGCGGCACATAGCGCCGCTCTTTAGGCGCCGCCAGTCCGGCGCGTGCATGCGCCGCATTGATGCGCGCATGCAGCGCAAACAACGCCTCACCCGGTTCTACACCCACATATAACAGACGCGGCTTTCGCTCACCAAATGTCGCAATGCCCCGCAATTTCAGATCAAAGGGCGCAAACGTCACCTCTTGCAGCGACGCATGCGCCAGATCAGCGGTGCGCGTATCAACATCGCCGATAAAGCGCAGTGTCACATGCAGATTATCCGCCGAAACCCAGCGCGCCCCCGGTATGCCGCCCCCCATTAACGCGAGTCGCTGGGCGATCTGATCCGGCAGCGGAATGGCTGAAAATAATCTGTGCACGGATTATTTCCTAAAAAGATTTCAGAAATTCGATCACGTGGGGTGTAATATTCTGGACTATCACATCCACGCCCGCCGCATTGGGGTGCAGCATATCCGGCTGATTATAATTTTGATCCGCCACCACGCCTTCCAGAAAAAATGGATAAAGCGGCACATGATATTTTTTGGCAAGCTGAGGATAAATTCCATCAAAGGCCGACGCATAATCTTCACCCAGATTGCGCAATGCCCGCATGCCCGTCAGCATTACCGGAAGTTTTCTTTGCTGCAAGCGCTGGATAATTATTTCGAGATTGGCATAAGCCTGTTCGGGAGAAAGCCCGCGCAGCCCGTCATTAGCCCCCAGTTCAATGATTACGGCATCTGTGTCCGGTCCCACCGACCAGTCAAGCCGCGCCAGGCCATCCGCAGTCGTATCGCCGGAAACACCGGCATTTTCCACTTTCACCACAATCCCCAGTGACGCCAGATGCTGTTGCAGCCGGGCCGGAAACGCATCTTCGGCGGTCAGTCCCGCGCCTGCGGTCAGGCTATCACCCAGCACCACCAGAACCGGAGGTTCCTTTGCCAGCGCCGGATGTGCGAAAAGCGGCCACGCCAGAACAAGAATTTGAAATGCGCCATTGATCATGGCCCTTATAACGCTATGTTCAGACATGTGCTTCACGCGATAACAGGTGGCAGGTTTGACAGATCCGATCATTCATTTTGATAATGTGCATTTATCGTTGAACAGCAGCGCAGGCAGGGTCGATATCCTGCGTGGCATTGATCTTAGCGTAGGTGAAGGCGAAGCGGTAGGCCTGATCGGCCCCAGCGGTTCTGGAAAATCCACCATGCTGATGGTGATGGCAGGGCTGGAGCGCGCCAGTTCAGGTGCTGTTCGCGTGGCGGGGCATGACCTTGGCACCATGAGCGAAGATCAACTGGCAGCCTTTCGCCGCCACAATACCGGCATTGTGTTTCAATCTTTCCATCTGATCGCCACCATGACCGCGCTGGAAAATGTCGCCGTGCCGCTGGAACTGGCCGGGCGGCGCGATGCCTTTGCGCGCGCGCAGGAGGCACTCGAACATGTCGGGCTTTCCCATCGCACCGGTCACTATCCAGGCCAGCTATCGGGTGGCGAGCAACAGCGGGTGGCGCTGGCCCGCGCCGTTGCCGCCAAACCGCGCATATTGCTGGCGGACGAGCCCACCGGAAATCTGGATGGCGCGACCGGCGAACAAATTATTCAACTGATGTTTGGCTTGCAGGCCAGCACCGGCGCGACACTATTGCTGATCACCCATGATGCAACCCTGGCCGCGCGGTGTGGCCGTGTGGTGCATCTGGCCGACGGAAAAATTGCGCGGGTGACCGGCGGCGCTGCACCGCTGGCGGTCGCCGGAAGTTGAGTGTGACAATCCCTCTTTCGATTCGCTTTGCCCTGCGAGAACTGCGCGGGGGGCTACAGGGTTTTTATATATTTCTGGCCTGCCTGACGGTGGGCGTTGCGGCGATTGCAGGGGCGGGATCGCTGGGCGCGGCGATTACCGAAGGCATGCGCGCCGAGGGGCAGGCCATACTGGGCGGCGATGTGGCGCTGGAACTGAATTACCGCGACGCCAATGCGACAGAGCGCGCGCATATGCAGGCAAGCGGCGCGGTTTCGCTAAGCCGCGACATGCGCGCGATGGTAAAAAGTTACGCCAATAATGTGCGAACCCTGATCGAATTAAAGGCGGTGGATGATGCCTATCCGCTGTTTGGCGCGGTCAGTCTGCGTGAAAATGTGGAACTTCAATCCGCGCTGGCGCAACAGGGGGGCCTCTGGGGCGCAGTGATCGAAGCACCGCTGGCGCAACGCTTGAATGCGCAAGCTGGAACCATGTTGCGCATCGGGGCGCAGGATTTTCAGGTGCGCGGCATTATTATCCGCGAGCCGGACCGCGCATCGGGCGGATTGGCGCTGGGGCCACGGGTGATGATTGCCATCGGCGCGCTGGACGCAACGAAACTTGTGCAACCCGGCAGCCTGCAAGTGCGGCACTACCGCATTAAATTCCAAACTGGCGTCGATCTGAAAGGTTGGCTTGCGGCATTGAACACAAAATTTCCGGACGCCGCATGGCGGGTGCGCGATCGTGACAACAGCGCACCCAGCACACAGCAATTCCTGGATCAGATGGCGATGTTTCTGACCCTGACCGGATTGACGGCGCTAGTGGTGGGCGGCGTTGGCGCAGGAAATGCCGTACACGGATTTTTACAGCGCAAACGCGTGACCATCGCCACCTTGAAATGTCTGGGTGCGCAGGGCGGCGTGATATTCCGCATTTATCTGACCCAGATTGTTTTACTGGCCTTACTGGGGATCGCCATTGGACTGGGGATAGGCACGGCGATCCCGTTTATGCTGGCGGCGCTATTGGCAGAGCTGCTGCCGGTGCCTGCGCATTTTGCGGTCTATCCGATGCCGCTTGTGTATGCCAGCACCTTTGGGCTGATCACGGCGGTGCTGTTCGCCATCTGGCCGCTGGCGCGGGCGCGTGAAATTTCCGCCGCCGCGCTGTTTCGCGACCTGGTGGCGCCCGCGCGGCGCTGGCCACGGCCGGTATATATTGTGGCCACAGCGGCGTTTACCGGCGTGCTGGTGGGGCTGGCCTTTCTGATTGCGGGCGATGCGCGATTTGCGTTCTGGTTTGTGATTGGTATTGCAGCAAGTTTTATTGTGTTGCGCCTGCTTGCCGCTGCGATCATGGGACTGGCGCGTAATATACCCACTCCGTCGCGGCCTGAACTGCGGCTGGCGCTGGCCAATTTGCACCGCCCCGGCAGCCCGGCACCTGCGGTTTTATTGTCTCTGGGTCTTGGGCTTTCACTGCTGGTTACCATCGCGATGGTTGAAGGCAATATTACCCGGCAGGTTACAGATCGCGCATCTAACGACGCCCCCGCTTTTTTCTTTATTGATATTCAGTCTACGGATATTGAAAATTTCAGGCAGGTGGCCAATGGCATTGATGGCGTCTCGGCTGTTGAAAGTATGCCAACGCTGCGGGGCCGGATTATCCGTCTAAAGAATAAACCGGCTACCGCTGAATCGGTTCCGCCGGAAGCGCGATGGGCGTTGCGTGGCGACCGGGTTTTGAGTTTTGCCGCCACTGCACCGAAGGACACCGTGCTTGCGGCAGGCGAATGGTGGCCGCAAGACTATTCCGGGCCGCCGCTGCTGTCGCTGGATGCGCAGCTTGCCAGGGATATGGGGCTCGCGATTGGGGATGCGTTGACGGTGAATGTGCTGGGCCGCGATATCGAGGCGCGGATTGTCAATTTGCGCCGCATTGACTGGTCCACCATGGGTGTGAATTTCGCGCTGATATTTTCACCGGGCCTGATTTCCAGCGCGCCACACAGTCATCTGGCCACCGCGCGCGCGATTGAGGCCGCCGAAACGCCGTTGCATAATGCGGTGACGGACCAATTTCCCGGCGTGTCGGTGGTGCGGGTGCGCGAAACCCTGGAAACGGTCAACGGACTATTGAACAATCTCGCCATGGCTGTGCGCTCGGCCGGCGGGGTCACGCTGGTAACCGGCATGCTGGTGCTGGCGGGCGCGCTGGCGGCGGGGCATGGACAGCGCGTCTATGATGCGGTGCTGCTGAAAGTGCTGGGCGCAACGCGGGCGCGGGTCGTTTTCGCCTATGCGGCGGAATACGCCCTGCTGGGTCTGGCGGCGGCGGGCCTGGCCAGCCTGATCGGCACAATTGCCGCCTATATGACCGTTACCCATCTGATGCGCGCGGACTTTGTTTTTCTGCCCGGCACGCTGGCCCTCACCCTTGCCGGCACAGTGTTCCTGACGATTTTCCTGGGCCTTGCCATGACCTGGCGTGTGCTTGGACAAAAGGCTGCGGGCGTGTTGCGCGGGGCTTAGCCTTGATTTTTACACGTGAAAGCACTATAGTAAGCTAGACTGTAAGCTAGCTTACTGATGGAGTGAAGATCATGCGTGAAGTTGGGGCCTTTGAGGCCAAGAACAAGCTTGGTACCCTGCTCGACTGGGTTGAGGCGGGCGAGGAAGTCCTGATCACCCGGCGCGGCAAGCCGGTGGCGCGGCTGGTGTCGGCGGAACAGGTATTCGACCGGGAAAAGGCGCGGCAGGCCGCCGACCGTGTCCGCGCGCGCGCCGCAGTAGAAGGATTGCGCAGGAATGCCGTCAAGCTAGAGGGTGGCTTTAACTGGGAAGAGTGGAAAGCCTATCGCGACGAGGGGCGTAAGTGACGCTTGTCGTGGACGCATCGGTTACTCTTGCCTGGATTTTTACTGAGGAGAAAACTTTGCCGGTTCAGAAAATCCTGGACCGTCTCATTGACGAACAGGCTTTCGTGCCAGCCATCTGGCGACTGGAGATTGCCAATGGTTTGCAGATGTCTGTCCGGCGTGGGCGCATAGATGCTGCAACCCGCGACACCGCGCTCAGGGGGCTTGCACTGCTCAACATTACAACTGATCCTGATACGGATAATTTCGCCTGGTCAACGACCCTAAGCCTCGCCGAACAGCACCGTCTCACCCTATACGATGCCGCCTATCTGGAGCTGGCGCTGCGGTTGGGATTGCCGCTGGCGACGCTGGATCGGGATTTGCGTAGTGCGGGTGACGCGGTGGGCGTCACCCTGCTGGGTGTTTGAGACGCGCCTTACGCCTTGTCGAAGGCGATGTTCAGATGCTTGATGCCGCGCAGCGCGATGTTGCGTTCATAGACCAGCTCTGTGCCTGGATCGCGAAACCGGATATTACGCATGCGGCGCAGCAGGGTCGCAAAGGTAAGTACGATTTCCTTGCGCGCCAGACTGGCGCCCAGACAAAAATGCGTACCCTGACCAAAGGCCAGATGGGTTGGCTCATCCTTGCGGCAGAGATTGAATTCCTCGGGCTTTGCGTATTTGGTTTCGTCGCGATTGCCGCTGCCGAAACGCATATTGACGTAGGAATCCTTAGGGATTTTGACACCCGCAATTTCTGTATCGCACCGGGTGCGCCGCATCAGGCCCTGCACTGGTCCATCAAAGCGCAGCGATTCTTCAACAAACGCATCAATCAGTGACGGATCATCGCGCAGCGCCTGCATCTGATCGGGATGCTCGATGAGTGTGCGCATGGCCAGCGACATGGAATTGGTCGTGGTTTCATTGCCCGCAGTCAGCAACAGATGGATGCTGGACAGAATATCCACATCGCGCATGGGATTGCCGTCTTCCATTTTGGCTTTCACCAGATCGGAGATGACGTCGTTGGTCGGGTTGTTACGTTTTTCGGGAATGATCTTCAGGAAATAGTTCTGCATTTCCACATTCTGTTTGGCGGCCCAGATTTTATCTTCCTCGGTCGCAAAACCACCTACCAGAGTTGCAAACGCATCGGACCAGCGTGAGAAACTTTTCAGATCATCGCGGGTTACCCCCAATTGATCAGCAATCACGAACATCGGCAGCGGCACGGTATATTGCTGCACAAAATCGCATTCGCCCTTGTCGATAAAGCTGTCGATCAGCTCATCGACGATCTGCTGCACATAGTCTTCCATCTGATTGACACGGGTGAGCGAGAATAGTTTGTTGAGCGGCCCGCGCAAAAACCGGTGCTTGGGCGGGTCGGACGTGATCATCGTGTCGACCTGTTCCAGCCCGCCATATTGCGTCGGGCGGACATATTCCTCACGCGGAACCAGGCTGTCACTGGAGAAAGTCCCGGTGTCCTTTAGCGCTTTGGAAATATCCTCATAGCGCGTGACAACATAGAACCCACCTTTTTGATCAAAGAATACCGGGGCTTCGTCGCGCAGCTTTTGATAGGCATGGAACGGACATCCGATCACATCCATATCGATAAGGGTCAACTCGTCCAAAGGCTTGGCCGCAGCCAAACGGGCTTTTTCTTCGAGACCTGGCATCGTTTGCTCCATCCTGTTCTGGCTGATCGGGCTGCTCCTGCTTTATTGATGAATGCATCAATAAGATCGGGATGTCAAGTCCCCCAACGCTTGCAAATGTCGCGCCTTGAATTTAGCTGCAATCCTGCCAATATAGACTTTAGAGGATTCTTTATAAGGAGAAATAGACTAAAATGGCTGAATTCGATCGGAATGTTGCGGCGCAGGGCGGAACTGGTGCGCGCGCTCAGGTAATTGATCAAGGCCTGCGCGATTATATGCTGCGGGTCTATAACTACATGGCCTCGGGCCTGGCCTTGACGGGTATTATTGCCTATCTGGGCTATCGCTCTGATTTCTATGCCTCTATCGCCGGATCGCCACTGATCTGGGTGGTAATGCTGGCGCCGTTGGGCGTGGTGTTCTATCTCAGCGCCAGGATCCATTCGATGAGCTTTGCCTCGGCGCAGACCTGGTTCTGGGTTTATGCCGGGCTGGTGGGCCTCTCGCTTTCGGGCATTTTCTATGTCTATTCCGGCGTCAGCATAACGCGGGTATTCTTTATCACGGCAGGCATGTTTGGCGCGGTTAGCCTGTATGGCTATACCACCAAGCGGGATTTGACCGGGTTCGGCTCTTTCCTGTTCATGGGGTTGATCGGCATTATCATCGCGTCCGTGGTGAATATATTCCTCGCGTCATCGGCGCTGCATTTCGCCATATCGGTGATTGGCGTGCTGGTGTTCACCGGCCTGACCGCCTATGACACGCAGAAAATCAAGGAAATCTATGCCGAAGACGATGGCCACGAAGTAGCTGGCAAAAAGTCGATCATGGGCGCACTGGCGCTGTATCTCGATTTCCTGAACCTGTTCCTGATGATGCTGCGCCTGATGGGCGGCAATCGCCAATAAACTCTGGCGCTTCTTGCACAACACAAACCCCGCAGCGCAATCTGCGGGGTTTTTTTATTCCACCAGCTTGAGCAGCTTGCGTTCCAGCACCCGCAGCACCTGAGGCAATTCGCGGCCACGCTTGAGGATTTGGCCACCGCTGCCGGTCACTGCATATTGCCCTTGCCGCCCCGCCAGCTTTGGTTGTTTTACGATGGTATAGGCAGGCATTTCGCTGGCGCGCCGGAAGGCCGAGAAAATCGCCTGATCCTTTAGCCCGTCAATGGCGTAATCGCGCCACTCACCCGCCTGCACCATGCGACCATATAGATGCAGAATCACCAGCAACTCCTGCCGGTCAAAAAAGACCTGCTCCGGTACCCGCTGCGCGCGGGCCAAATGTATGGGTGTCGTGTCGCTCACACCCCGATCTTGCTGTGCCTAAACAAAGAAGGCAAGGGGTCGCGGGCATTTTTTTGCAAAAACTCTGACAATAGATTTGCCTGTTAACACAAAATCAATCATACTACTGATAATATTGTAGATGATAGCCTCGTCTCTGTTTGAACTCACACCATGCGGGAGCTGATGCCATGATCCGTCAGGAAGCAGAAGAAAAAGGTCGCCTTGCCGCCCAAAAACCCCTGGACCAGACCACGCTTGTAGATATGGATGTCATCGAATGTCCCTATCACACCTATAAAAAGCTGCGCGAAGAAGCGCCGGTAAACAAGGATCCGCTGGCCGGATTTTTTACCGTCACCTGCTACGCGGATGTGGTGAAGGCGCTGAAAGACACCACGACATTTTCCAGCAGCGTCACCGAACTTCTGGCGCCCGCCGAGATGCGCACCAAATTTGAAGATTATGGCGGCTACCCTTCCGTGGAAACGCTGATCACCGTCGATCCGCCCAAGCACAAATTTTACCGCACCCCGATCAACAAGGTGTTTTCACAGGTCCGCGTCAACCATCTGGAACCGTACATTCAGCGGCTTGTCGATGAATTAATCGACAAGTTCATCAAGGACGGCAAATGCGATTTTGTGTCGCAGTTCACGGTGCCGCTGCCGATGATCATTATTGCCGATCAGCTTGGCGTTCCGCGCAGCGACATTGGCGTTTTCAAGCAATGGTCGGATGCGCTGACACAGCAGATCAGCGGCGTTTCCACCCGCGAACAAAAAATTGCCGCGTCAAAACTGATGCTGGAATTCCAGAAATATTTCGCGAGGGTGATCGGGGAAAAACGCGCCAATCCCACCAATGACATTATTTCCGATCTGGTGCGCGCGCGTATGGAAAATGGCGAGCCGATGAGCACCCCGGAACTGCTTTCGATCCTCAATCAGTTGCTGGCGGCGGGCAATGAAACCACCACCAATTCACTGTCCAAGGGCATGATGCTGATGCTGCAATACCCGGATCAAATGCAACTGGTGCTGGACGATATGTCACTGGTCGAAAACCTGACCGAGGAAGTGCTGCGTTTCGATGGCCCGGTACAGGGCCTGTTCCGCATCACCACCTGCGACACCACACTGGGTGGGACATTCATGCCCAGGGGAGCGGCGGTAATGCTGCTGTTCGCCAGCGCTAATCGCGATGAGGCGCAATTTGAGGGGGCGGAAACATTCGACGTGCGCCGTGAAAACGCGGCCCGCCATTTGGCGTTTGGCCAGGGCACGCATCACTGCCTGGGCGCCATGCTGGCGCGCAAGGAAATGAACCTGGCGTTCAAAACCATCCTGACACGGATGAAAAACCTGCGCCTGGCGCCTGGTCATGCGGACCCGCATCATGAACCCAGCATTATCCTGCGCGGATTAAAGGAACTGCATATTACGTTTGATCCGGCATAAGGCAGCGGTCAAAAATCTCTGGCGGCTTTACCGCGCCAGAGATTTTTCACTTCGCTTGGAATGACGGCCCTGTACTATTCCGCCGCCATTTTCTGCATATGCCAGGATTCATTGCCTGCGGGCAGGTTGAACAGTTCCGCCACATTGTTGCGGAAAATGTCCTGACGCTGCGCTTCGGTCAGTTCTTTGGATTGTTTGGCCACCAACGCCTGCGATTTCGGCCAGGTTGAATCCGTATGCGGAAAATCATTGGCCCAGATCAGCCGCTTGTGATTCATCAGATGCGCGGTCTGGTAGGCGATCCAGTCGTCCTGGAACGTCATCCACACATTGCTGCGCAGATATTCGCTGGGCAGCTTGGAAAGCCCGGGAATGATGCCGGTTTGCAGATTGAAGGTCGCTGCATGGTCCATGCGGTACATATAATGCGGCATCCAGCCCGCATCGCCTTCGGCGCAAACCATTTTCAGTTTCGGGAACCGCTCAAAAATGCCGGTCAGCGTGAACAGGCACACCACATCCTGCACCGCGCGGATGATGTTCAGGAACCCGCCCAGCGGATGACCGCGCTTGGGCGCCAGGACGCTATCGATGCTGCCGTCGCTGGAGGTCAGAATATGAAACGCCAGCGGCATATCCAGATCCACCGCGCATTCCCATAGCGCGTCATATTCCGGCTTGTCATAATCGCCCTGTACCGGATGGCCCGGCATCATCATGCCGACAAAGCCCATTTCCTTGGCGCGGCGGAAATCCTCTATGGCGCTATCCACCGACAGAACGGCCGTTTGCGCCAGACCGAACAAACGGTTCGGCAACCCGCCGCAAAATTCCTGCAGCCAGCGGTTATAGGCCTGCATGCAGGCATTTTTGTATTCCGCATCCGGGTGGGTGCACAGGATCATGCCAACCGAGGCATAGATGATCTCGGCGGCGATGCCGTCCAGATCCATGTCGGCGGCGCGCGCCTTTGGATCCCAGGCGCCGCGGCGGATGCCGTCGAACTTGGTGGTCGCGGCAAACTTGGCGCGGTCATTCGGCGTCATGCCGCAGCCGGCCAGAAAGCCCATCGGCACGTTTACCTTGATGTCCTTAATGACGATGATATCCTGGCCATTTGCGCCGCTTTCGATGTGGGGCGCGACATCGCGATATTTTGGATCAATATAGTCAATATAGCAATTTGGCGGCTCGACAATGTGGCTATCCGCCGAAATGGCGCCTGGTCCGATCAAAGATTTCATGGTGTTTCCCTCCGTTGGTGCATTTTTCGCAATCTATGATCATAATTATGAGCAGAAAGCCAATCCCGGCGCAAGTATTTCCATAATAATTTTGTGGATGTAGCGCGATCACATCAGATCAAGAAACATTCGCAGGCTGGTAAGCGCCAGAAACGCCGCAAAAGCGCGGCGCAGGGCCGGACGGCTGATGGCGTGGGCGATGTGCGCGCCCCAGGGGGCGGCCAGAATGGTGGTGGGCACAATCAGCGCAAAGCCGATCAGATTGACATAGCCCAACGAAAAGGGCGGCAGGCCGGGCGCGCCCCAGCCATTCATCATCATGGCGAACGTTCCGGGCACGGCGATAATCAGCCCGAAGCCCGTGGCGGTACCGACCGCACGGTGAATGGGAATATTATACAGATTGAGGATCGGCACCCCCAATGTGCCGCCACCAATACCCATCAGTACACTGATTAATCCAATGACGGCGCCAATCCCTGCGCGAATTATGCCGACGGGAAACTGATCTGCGATGCGCCATGTTTCGCGACCAAACGCCATATGTATGGCGACAATCAGCGCGACAGACGCAAACACCAGCATCAGCGCGCCACCATCGACGCCGCCCGCGATCAGCGATCCCAGCAGGACACCTGCAATAATGGGCGGGGCAAGCTGCCGGAGCAACGCCGTATCCACCGCGCCTTTTGCCCGATGTGCGCGCATGGAGCGCGTCGATGTCGCAACAATGGTGGCCAGCGATGTGCCCACCGCCAGATGCATGCGCACCGCTTCGTCAATGCCAAGACCCGAAAACACATGATACAGCACCGGCACAATCACAATGCCGCCGCCAACCCCAAGCAGCCCCGCCAGAACGCCCGCAACCACGCCCGTCAGCGCCAACCCGGCGACAAGCAAAGCCAGTTGAATGAGAGAGTAACCAGCGAGCAAATCCACTTACGCCGCCGCCTCCCGCGCCAGATCGGGATCCGCCACGCGCGCCAGCGCCTCGCGAATAACCTCGACGCCTGCATCGCGCCGATGCGCATTCTCGCTGATATGGCGCCGCCAGGACTTCGCGCCCGGCTGCCCCTGAAACAGGCCCAGTATATGGCGGGTGATACAGTGCAGCGGCACGCCCTGCCCGACCTGTTCTTCGGCCCAGGGCAACAGACGTTCGATCACTTCGATGCGTGAAGGCGGTGGCATCGTATCGCCGAACAGAAGGCCATCCACCTGCGCCAGTAAATAGGGGTTCTGATAGGCCGCACGGCCCAGCATGACGCCATCCATCTGCGCCAGATGCGAGACGGCGTCATCCAGCGAATGCAGACCGCCATTCAACACAAATGTAAGCTGGGGAAATTCCGCCTTCATGCGATGCGCAAGATCATAATCCAGCGGCGGCACATCTCGGTTCTGTTTCGGGCTTAGTCCATCCAGCCATGCCATGCGCGCGTGAATTAAAAACACTGCGCATCCCGCATCGCGCACGGTCGCAATAAAGCGCGGCAGAATTTCTTCGGGTGTCTGTTGATCAATCCCGATGCGGCATTTCACCGTTACCGGCAGATGCGGCACCGCCGCGCGCATGGCGGCCACACAGCGCGCCACCAGTTCGGGTTCCGCCATCAGACACGCCCCGAAGCGCCCGGACTGCACCCGGTCACTGGGGCAACCGACATTCAGATTAATCTCGTCATAGCCAAAATCGGCGCCCACTTTTGCAGCCTCGGCCAGCGCCGCCGGATCGCTGCCGCCCAGTTGTAATGCCACCGGATGTTCTGCCGCATCAAAACCCAGCAGGCGCACCCGATTGCCATGAAGCACCGCATTGGCCGTCACCATTTCCGTGTACAACCGCGCATGACGCGACAACAGGCGCAGAAAGTACCGGTCAAACCGGTCCGTCCAGTCCATCATCGGCGCAACGCAAAAACGGTATGGGCTCATCTTGTATATTCCGGATATTATAGGGCCGACTTATAGAGCATATTCATAAAACGTCAAAATTGAGAAAATCAAGAGATTTAAATGATTTAATAGCCCAAAATCAGATTTTTATAAATTTTATTGTCATTTTATAAATTTTATCGTTGATTTATAATTTTACAAGGCGTACGATCATTCTCTTATAAATTTTAATGAGGAAAGTAAAATGCCTAATGATTTTACGATGGATTTAATTGAAAAAATCAAAAATTTGTACCGAACAGATACAAACGCCCAGAAACTGTTTGATTGGATGGCCCAGCGCGAACGGGATGCGACTTTTACGACCCTTGACCGTATTTGCCAGCTGTTTAGTATCTCGCGCGGGGATGCTGTGACCCTTGCGCGTAGGTTGAAGGATGCGAATTGCGGTGACTTCATAGTTGGCCGAAGGGGGCAGAAATCGAGGTTCATATGGTTTTATAGCTGCATCAGTCTTGGACAGGCAGCCTCCGGGGAATCAACCGATATTGCAGAGCCGGAAAACCCAATGACCGAGGAGGACCCAATCATCGATACAGATAACAATTCTTCAAAGATTGGAGATCCAGTGGTACTCACCATAGCCGAAGCGAAGTCTGCTCTGGCTATTTCACTCGGGGTGCCAATCACATGTATCGAGATTACGGTTAGGGCGTGATATTTCAGTTAGATGTTTCCGCTAGCCGCCCCGTTTCGGCAGGCGGCGGATGGTGGTGATTTCGCTGCCGGATTGGGTAATGCGGGCAACCGCGTCGGCCAGTGGTTCGCTGGCCACCTGCATATGAAAGGCGTTGGCGTGCAGCAGCGTGAGCGCGTCACGCATCATGCCAACATGACCCTTCCAGAAGATCAGATCGCCCCGGCGAAGCGCGCGCAGATCGATAGCAAGCGCCGTACCCAGTTCCACCTGCTGATACGTATCGCGCGGACATTCTAGCCCCGCACTTTGCAGGGCGCATTGCAGCAGGCCGGAACAATCCAGCCCCAACCCGTCGCGGCCACCCCAGAAATACGGCGTACCCAGAAAACTTTCCGCGACGCCAACAAAATCATCCGTATACACACCAACCGGAACTGTGTGCGCAGCATAAATCCAGCCCATATTTTCTATCCGGCCAAAGTCAGCTTCATATGCGCTCAATGCCAGTTTGGCGTTCATGCCGAGCCATAGCAGCGGCGGAGATTTCAAATCCGCATCGCGGTATACAAAGCTGCGTGGGACACAGACACGGTGCGTCGGCAATGGCCCGATCGGCCCCAGCGCGTCCATCCGCACATAACCCGGATAATGATCCAGCACTGCCTGGCCTTGCGCCCAGCCGTCTTTTTCCTGGATGATGGAAAAAACCTCTCCGAACAACATTTGCGTATCCAGCGGCGCGTCATCGGCGGGCGCGCGGCGCAAGGCGGCAGAACCGATGACAATGCGTTTCATCGGCGGGTTCACAGGCCAGCCGCCCGCGCCCGGATCAGATCGGAAAAGTCGCTCAAAAACAGCGATCCCTTAAGTGTGCGTTGCACCAGCACATTGCGCCGGTCGGTTTCATCGCGTTTGCGGCGCGTAAAATCCAGCCGCCCCATCGTATCCAGCGCGCGCGTCACCGCCGGTTTGGAAATATTCAATTTCGCCGCAAGGCCGCGCACCGTGTGCGGCGGCTCTTCGCCATAGACGATCAGCAAGATCGCCATTTGCCGCGCGCCCAGATCCGGCCCGGCGGCACGCACCGAATCGATCAGCGTGTTGCGCCATAATTCCAGCGCCTTTTTCATGGATAATTCGACAGCCATCATGTCCCCCGCGTTAGATAGCAGGGATTATTCCTGATCAGAAACGATCGCGCAACAACGCATATAGCGCACGGATCGCCATTGCCTCGCCGCCTGTTTTCTGTCCGGGGCCGCTTTTGGCGTTCCAGCCATAAATATCGAAATGCACCCAGGCCTGCGCATCGCCCACAAAATGTTGCAAAAACAGCGCCGCCGTGATGGCCCCCGCCATGCCGCCTTCAGTGACATTGTTCAGATCGGCAATGCTGCTTTCCAGGCCCTTGTCGTAGGGTTTCCATAACGGCAACCGCCACAGCGGATCGGCCTCGGACAGCGCATAGGCCGATAGCTGCGCCGCCAGCGCATCATCGGGCGTGAAAAATGGCGGGATTTCCGTACCCAGCGCCGTGCGCGCCGCACCCGTCAGCGTGGCGAGATCAAACAGTAATTCCGGCTTCTCGGTCCCCGCCTCAGCCAGCGCGTCGGCCAGAATCAGGCGGCCTTCGGCGTCCGTATTGCCGATCTCAACCGTCAGCCCCTTGCGGCTGGTCAGAATATCACCGGGACGAAAGCTGTCGCCGGACACGGAATTTTCCGCAATGGGGATCAGCACCCGCAGACGCAGTTTCAGCCCCGCATCCATGATCATCAAGGCCAGGCCCAGCACATTGGCCGCACCCCCCATATCCTTTTTCATCAACCGCATGCCGGCGCTGGGCTTGAGGTCCAATCCACCGCTGTCAAACACCACGCCCTTGCCGACCAGCGTCACCTTCGGCGCGTCCGCATCGCCCCAGTGCATGTCCAGCAGGCGCGGCGGCCGGGCGCTACCCTTGCCGACCGCGTAAATCATTGGATAATTGTGGGTCAGCAATTCGTCACCGGTCAGGATTTCCAGAGAGGCCCCATATTGCGCCGCCAGCGCCGCCGTCGCATCGCTAAGTTCCTGCGGCCCCATATCATTGCTGGGGGTATTGATCAGATCGCGCGCGAGAAACACGCCCTGCGCGATGCGGCTTATCTCTGCGCCATCCACGCCATCGGGCAGCGCCAGTTGCGCCGGCGCCTCTTTTTTGGGTTTCTTTTTATAGCGTTCATAGCGGTAAGAACCCAGCGCCCAGCCCAGTGCGGCCATCTGCGCCTGACCCGCCACAAGCGTGCCTGCAATATGATAGACCCCGGCGCGCAACCCATCGGGCAGCGCACGCCAGATCAGCGGCTCATCATCGTCACCCAGACCAAAAGCGATGGCCGCCAATTCACCATCCGCCGCCGGAATTTTCAGCACGCGCCCCGCCTGCCCCTTAAACTGATTGGCGCGCGCCCAGGTGGTGACATTGGCCGGTTGCGCCGCCAGCCAGTCTTCCAGCCCAGCCTTGGCCACCGGCCAGATCGGAATACTCAGCGCATCTGCATCGGGCGCGAACAGCGATAACAAGGCGATTCTCCTTTTTGACTGGAACGCAAGATCAGTATCGGTTCATGCCGCTGCAATTGCCTGTGGCATTTCATCCCAGGTACGGCCATTCAGTTCACGGCCCGCCTTTTTCTTGTTCACTCCACCCCATTGTTTGAAGAAGAAAGCTACGCCCGCTTCCTGGCATTGCTCCTGAATTTCCAATACCCATTCAAGTTTCATAGGCCGCGCCTTAAATCCTGACTCCCCTCCAACAATTACCCAGTTGATGTTTTTCAGGTTCATATTTGGCAGCGCGCCTAACAACGGCTCAAGGGATAAGAACTTTATCTTCGCCGAGGTTTCCCGGAGCACATCGATGCGCCCCATATATTTCGCATTTTCGACGCTGGTTCCCATCCAGATGTTTGGCGTCCATTTCAGTTTTTTGTTCATCGCCAGCACACGCTCAGGCCGCTTTGTCAGGATTTGGAATTGATGCCAATTTGCCTTGTTCATCGTATCAAACACGGCAAGGATAAATTCCTCCGGGACGTTCTTATGGAATAAATCGCTCATGGAATTTACAAAAATGACAGATGGCTTTTTCCATCCCAGCGGCTTTTCCAGCATATGCGGGTGCAGGGTAAGCTTGAAACCGTTTCGATAGTTATCCGCACCCATAGATTGGAGGCGCCCAGCGAATTTCTCCGCGTAGCAAAACTTGCAGCCCGGACTGATTTTTGTACAACCCGTCACCGGGTTCCACGTCTGCTCAGTCCATTCTATCGATGATTGTCCCATTGCCCTATCTCCTGAATGTCACTACTACCCTGCGATCATTCTTCTTCCTGTATTCATTATTGACGTAAAAATAATGGCCGCGTCTCCTTTTACTTGTATCTGGGAAATCAGCCACTTGGATATTTCCGCTTTTTTCGAGCTTGTCCAATTCCTTGTTGAGTTCCGCAGGCAGTATTCCTGACCTAATGCTTCGTTCGTACAACGCCACATTGTCGTATGGAGAATCATAATCAATAAAGTTGAGAATGGAATCACGATCACGGTCTGCAATAAAATCAAACTCAGTTTGAGCCTCATTTTCCTTGATTTTTCTTTTCAGCTTGGCTTGAGCTTCTAGAAATTTTTCAGCTCCGCGATAATTCCTCGTGATGAAAAAAAGGCAATACTGGCTATTATGCACCCGATTCCTGATCATCTCTCTATAAACAAGCTCAGAACCAGAGATATTTTTCAGCGCGCTGAGAACTAATTTTGCAAACTCATCAACGCTGGTAACGCTAGCAGCTTCTTTTTCCCCAATATTGAGATCAGCTAAAAATGTCGCTATTGGCGCCAATTGCTGGTCATTCTCCTGTTTTCTCAGGAAACGGTAAATATGGTAGATAGGAACAAAAATAAGATAATCGCATCGTGCCATCGCATACAGACGTTTGATGTTGTCTCCCCCTAATTGGGTATACCCGTGTGGGTCGATAAAAAATAAGTTGTGGCAACGTGCTGGCGTTTTCCAGTTCCGTATATAATCGTTCGCATCCTGATTAAAAATTTCGGAAAATCCGCTAAATGGCGTCAGAGCCGTCTTAAGAGTTGAAAAGTTATCCGGATCCTTCTCGTTCAATCTTAAAGTGATTGGCGTGCTTTGCTTTTGACTACGGATTTTGTCGACTTCCATTGCGGCTAGAAGGGCGCTTCCCTTTTCGTCGTTTTCCGACATACCGCTGCCCGCAAATATATCATGAACAAATACGCGTTCAAAACGTTCAGAGTTTATCAGCACGACCAGATAACCCTCCAGATACAAGCGATAAAGCTCAAGCTTGATCTTGCTATGTTCTTGAATGATTCCTTTCTTATCCATAGCGCCCCATCACCACTTCTTGATTGCCCGCCGGAATTTTCAGCACGCGCCCCGCCTGCCCCTTAAACTGATTGGCGCGCGCCCAGGTGGTGACATTGGCCGGTTGCGACGCCAGCCAGTCTTCCAGCCCAGCCTTGGCCACCGGCCAGATCGGAATACTCAGCGCATCTGCATCGGGCGCGAACAGCGATAACAAGGCGATTCTCCTTTTTGACTGAATTGCTGAACTATACCAGCCTGAAGAAAAACATCATTGTCATTCTGCGTGGTTGATATTGCGTGACCGGTTTTCCGTGATAGGCTTGCGAAAATATCCAATAGGGAGGGGCCGTCATGGCGCTGGCGCAAAAGCAGGATGAGTACCTATTCGACGCAGACAGCCATGTGCTGGAGCCGCCTGATTTATGGGATAATTATCTTGAGGCGGAGTTTCAGCACCGGGGCATTCGCGTCGTCAAAGACGCCCGTGGCATCGACCAGCTATGGATTGATGGCGAAATCGCCATGCCCAACCGGATGGCCGCCCTTGGCGGCGTGGGCATGGACACTTCGCTTTTGTTCGACAAGCTCAGCACCCTGACCTATATGGACGGATCGCCGCCCGCCAGCATGTTTGGCCCAGAGCGCATCAAAATGTATGACGAATGGGGGCTCAGCGCGGGCCTGGTGCTGCCGACCGTTGGCATTTTGTGGGACAATGACGATGCGCATCTGGCCAACGCCTATTGCCGGGCCTACAATGACTGGGTGTATGATTTTCAGGCGGCGGATCGCAGCCGCATCATTATCGGCGCGCACCTGAACCTGCGCGACATCCCAAACGCCATCAAGGAACTGAAGCACCGGCTGAAGCAGGGCTTCAAAGGCGTTTTCCTGCCACCGGAACGTGTCGATGGCAAAGGCTTTGCCGATGCGTATTTCGATCCGCTATGGGCGGTAGTCGAAGAGGCGGGCGTGCCGCTACTGCCCCATGTCATCGTCCGTACACGGCGTATTGTGACAGGGTTTGCTGGCGACTGGTATGAGCCCAGACTGATCAACCAGGTGTTTTCCTTCGCCATGGGCGGCACATCGCAACTGATGCCGGCCATTGTGGCCATGGTGGCGGATGGGCTGTTCGATAAATTTCCACGTTTGAAAGTAGCCAGCGTTGAGGCAGGTGCTGGCTGGGCCGCCTACGCCATGGACCGGCTGGACGAGAAGTTCAAGCGCTTCAAATGGGCCGCGCCGCTGAAGCTGGACCTGCCCAGCGATTATTTCCGCCGCAATCTGTGGTTCGTCGCCGAGCCGGAAGAACGCACCATCGGCTCGATGCTCGATCTGGTGGGCGAAGACCGCATCCTGTGGGGATCGGACTATCCCCATATCGATAGCGATCTGGCCGCAGTTTCGCAGATACGCCACAGCGTGGCGGGGTTGTCGGATGCGCGCAGACATGCGGTGCTGGGGGGTAATGCGAAGAAACTGTTCGGGTTGGATTAGGGGGACATAGGTAAACCCGATCCTGAGCCCAACATTAATATTTTCATTTCGTGTAGTAGTCCGGTTGATTGTTTCGGCTGGCTGCGCCATGTTGCGCGAATGAACCATCTCACACCTGATGCGCTGCCTTCTGATCCCGATGCGCGCCCCGGCCTGTTTTATGGCTGGCGTATTGTCGGGGCGATTTTCGTTATCATGACGTTTGCCTCAGGGCTTGGGTTTTATAATATCTCGGTCATTCTATCCGCACTGGTCCGTGAACAGGGCTTGTCGGTTAGTGTGGCATCCGGCGCCACGGCGATATTCTTTGTCGTCAGCGGGTTTGCCGGACTTGCGATATCCAGACTGATTGTGCGCTTCGACATCCGGGCAACCATTATTGGCGGGGCTATTCTGGCGGCGCTTTCCATGGTGTCTCTTGGTCATGTCACCGAGGTTTGGCAGGTTTATCTGGCCCATGCGGTGTTTGGCGTCGGCTTTGCGTGCAGCAATATGGTGCCGGGGGCGACCCTGATCACGCGCTGGTTTGAACGTGGCCGCGCCAAGGCATTATCCATCGCGTCAACCGGGCTATCCCTGGGGGGCATTTTACTGACACCAATATCTGCGGGTTTGATCACCGATAACAATCTGGCCTACGCCATGCCCTGGATTGCGGGTCTGTATCTGATCGGCATCATTCCCGCCGCCATCTTATTGAAGCCTGATCCTGCGGTCATGGGATTGGGGCCGGACGGCGACCCGCCACACAAATTGTTTGAAGGCAAGGCCGCACCGCGCGCCGGTACGCCCTATAGCGAGGCGATAAAATCACGGTTCTTCGCCTTTAGCGTGGCCTCATATTTAATGGTCATGCTGGCGCAGGTTGGCTCGATCGCGCATCAGTTCAATCTGGTCCTTACACAGACGAATGCCGAAATTGCGGCCACTTCGATTATCTGTATTTCGGCGGCAAGCGCGGTTGGACGCCTGCTGGGCGGCTGGATCGCCACGCATTTTTCATTGCGGATATTCACGATAATGCTGATGACCGGCCAGGGCGTATCGCAATTTATGCTGGCCGCCAGTGATACGGCATTTGGGCTGCTGGCGGGCAGCGTGCTTTTCGGATTAACCATTGGCAATATCCTGATGCTGATGCCGCTTTTATATGCGCAGGCCTATGGGCTGCGCGAATATGCGCGCATCTATTCGCTTGGCAATATGGTCGCAGCCCTTGGCATGGCGGCAGGCCCGCTGGCGATGGGTCTGGTGCATGACGCGCTGCATGGATATAGCGGGGCCTATGCCATGGCGGGCGCCGTTTCTGTTATATCCGCAATGCTATATTTTTTCGCCGGTCCCATCCCAAAACCACACGCCTAAACACGTTCGAGCGGTCTATGCGGTGTCATGGCGATTTCAGGTGCGCTTATGTGTTGCACGTATCAGACGCTGCGCACCGGGCCTGGATATTGGGCCACCAGCGGATCGGCGGTTAACAGCGTGATGCCTTCAGCGATGGATTGGGCGATCAGGAGACGGTCGAACGGGTCCTTGTGCAGTGGCGGCAGACTGTCGAGGGTGACCGTATGCTCGCTGGTGACCGGCAGTTCGCCATAGCCATTGTCCCGCAACCCGCGCCGCAGCACACGCGGGTCCACGCGAAAATCATCCCGGCCCAGTCCGCGCTTGATGGCGATTTCCCAAAAACTGGCGGCACTGAACAGCAATTCATTCTCGGGGTTATCCAGTAAATTGCGCGCAGCGTGCGATAGAAGTGCGGGCTGGCCGGCCGCCCACAATAGCAGATGGGTATCCAGCAGCAGCTTCACGCGTCAACACCAAACAAATGTTCGATCTGCGCCGCGCCCATCTGGTCAAAATCTTCCGGCACTGCAATTTCTCCGGCCATAAAGCCCAGCCGCCGGACCTGCTTGCCCACAGGTGCGTCAAGAGCGGTGACTTTCACCAGCGGCTTGCCCGCCTTGGCGATAATGAACGGCTCCCCGTGTGAGGCCTGCTCAACCAGCCGCGATAAATGCGTCTTTGCTTCGTGGATGTTGACGGTATGCATGACATGCCCCTTATAAACTAAGTCTATTTAGTCTAGTCTAAATTGGCAATCATGGCAAGCGGTCATTCTAGACCCGCTCCAACGGCCTGTGCGGCGGCGGGGGCCGTTTGGTTTGGTCATGGTATGCGCGGCGCTGACCGCCACGGCGATCACGGTTGCGCTCATATCTGCCCCGCCAACGCCAGCGCCGCGATGCCGCAGGTCACCAATATTGCCGCACTAATACGGCGTGCGCCAAAGCCTTCTTTCAACACCACCGCGCCGATGACAGTTCCGAAAATCACGCTGCTTTCGCGCAGCGCCGCGACCGGCGCCAGCGGCAGCACCTTGGCGGCGGCGAGATAGGCCAGATAGCCGCCAATCGACAAGACGCCCGCGAACACACCGGTAAGACCGCTCGCCCGGATAAAAGGCAAAATCGCCTTGCGCCGCCGCGTCAGGGTAAATCCAAGTACACCGATGGCTGTCAATATCTCCAGCCAGACCGAGAAGCTCAATACCGTCGGGCTGGCGCGAACGCCAAGCCCGCCGAACAATGAAGAGGTGGCGATGGCGATACTCGACGCAACCGCAAATCCGATGGCTGTCAGATTACCGCCCTTGCCGGTAACCAGTGTCAAAATGCCGATTGAAGTCAGCGCGACTGCCGCCATCTGGCCCGGGTTAAGTATTTCGCCGATGGCGAACCAGGCAAACAACGCCAGCAGGATCGGGGACGTCCCGCGCAGGATCGGATAGACCAGGCTGAGATCGCCGACCCGGTAGGATTCGATCAGCAGGGCATAGGCAGCGTAATGCGCAAGCGTTGCACAGGCCAGCCAAATCCATACGTCTGGTTCGGGCCACGGGACGAATGGCAGCAATACAAGTCCAAAGATCAGCCCCACCAGCCGGATCATCGCAATCATCAGCAGCCGGTCGCCCGCATTCTTGACCAGCGCGTTCCACACGGCATGGGCCATAGCGGCCAACAGGACAAAGACGTAGAGTGTCGAAGGCAATAGTTCCATGACCGCAGCACTATCCACAGTTAAGGCTGTTATTCAGTGTCCGGACTTTATAGTTTCTCCGCTGCGGGTGGATAGAACTTTTCGCGCAAACAGCCTTGCGTAATTTCTCGTGCGTCACAAACGCCACGATCCGATAAACACTCGGATTGTCCTCATGCGGCGGGCCGGACGCCTGCCAGAAGATCGCTGCGTTTCGGAATAGTGTGGATGGCCCTGCCGAGTTGCTGACGGGCCAGGTCAAGTTCATAGGCGCTTTGCAGGTTCATCCAGAAATCAGCGGAGGTGCCAAAATACTGGCCGAGGCGCAGGGCAGTGTCCGCTGTTATGCTGCGCTTACCAGCCAGAATCTGGTACAGCCGGTTGGGAGGCGTCCGGATAATATCCGCCAGACTTTTCGCAGAGAGGCCGATTTCCTCCAGCTCGTCACCGAGAATTTCGCCGGGGTGAATGGGGGTGCGCGCCATAATGCTCTCTCCTTTCGTCAGTGGTAATCAACAATTTCAACATCCGATGGGCCTGGTGCATCGTGGGGCCACTTGAAACAGATGCGCCACTGGTCATTGATCCGGATGGAATACTGCCCTTTGCGGTCTCCCCTCAGGGCTTCCAGACGGTTGGAATTTAATGCCGCAAGTTCAGCCAAAGACATCGCAGCGTCGAGAATTCGCAAGCGTTTCTCGGCCTGCCGCCGGAATGGCGTCCATTTACGGACCGGCATGCCAGCCGTGAAGCGCTCCGTGTCCCGGTTGCGATAACTCCTAATCATCCTGACTTATATGGCATTAAGTATGCCTGACGTCAAACGTATATATTTGCAGTGGCCACCCCTCATTCCCCCTTGACAAGACGTTACTGAGCGGCGTCTCATTATGAGAGCCGTTTGGTCTGGCATACAGTTTTGTCAACATGCCCTTCGGGGTGTTTGCAGGCTTGGGTTGTCGGGTGTGGCTTCTTAAAAAAATAAACTTTGGGAGGAGGTGACGCTATGGCTGATACACGGTTTGATATGGTAATCCGTAATGGCACGGTGGTGGATGGCACACGGATGCCGCGCTTTCGGGCGGACATTGCGATCAAGGACGGCAAGATCGCCGAAATCGGCCGCGTCACCGGCAAGGGCAAAAAGGAAATTGACGCCACCAATCTGATTGTGGCGCCCGGCGCGATTGACGTGCACACGCATTATGACGCGCAACTGCAATGGGACCCCTATGCCAGCCAGTCGTGCTGGCACGGCATTACCTCTATTGTCATCAGCGCCTGTGGCTTTGGCTTTGCGCCCTGCCATCCGCATGACCGTGAACGCGCCATGCAACGCATGACCCGCGTCGAGGCGATTCCCTATTCCGCGATGAAAGAGGGTATGCGCTGGGACTGGGTGACGCAGGCGGAATATCTCAATTCCATGAAGACTGCCGGGCTTGGCGTCAATGTCGCCAGCTATATTCCGCAATCACCGGTGCGCGGTTATGTTCTGGGTACGGATGATAGCAAGCGTGAACATGTGACGCCTGCTGAGCTGGAAGCCATGAAGGAAGTGGTGCGTGACGGCTATCGCGCCGGGGCCATGGGCCTGTCGACCGATCTTAATCTGATCGACCGGGATTTTGACGGGTCCATCCTGCCCAGCCTGGTGGCGCCGATGGAAGAAACCGAAGCGCTGATTTCCGTGGCGCGGGAATTCAATGTCGGCTCCATCGAGGTGACGCCAAAGCAGTTAAAAATTGGTCCGGATGAAGCCGCGATGCTGGAACGCTGGGCCAATATTTCCGGCCGCCCGGTCTATTACAACGCGCTGATCCAGGAAGGCCACCGCCCCGGCGCCTATAAGGAAGCGCTGGCGCTGCTGGAAGACATGAACACGCGGGTGCAGGTGAACGGGCTGGGATTGACCCATGAACTGGAATCGCTGTTCAATCTGATCGAATATAATCTGTTCGACGAAATGCCCGCCTGGAACAAGGCGCTGGCCTGCCCGCTGGAACAGCGTATCGCCAATCTTGCCAATCCGGAAGTGCGCAAAACCCTGCAACATGATCTGGATCATCATGTCGAACGGCTATGGTCGGGCAATTGGGCGCGGCTGATGGTGATGGAATCGAAAGATCCGAAACTGGTCGGCAAATATGTGTCGCAGATCGCCGCAGATCGCGGGCAGGACCCGCTGGATGTGTTCTGCGATATCAATGTGGCGGAACGTCTGGAAACCAATTTCCTGATCGAGGACTTCGCCAATATGGATGACGCCGCCAATCAGGAAATGCTGCTACATCCTTATGTGATCCCCGGCCTGTCGGACGGTGGCGCGCATACGCAATTCCTGAGCCTCGGTAAATATCCCACCATTCTGCTGGCCAAATGGGTGCGCGACAAAAAAGTGATGTCGCTGGAAGAAGCGCATTGGCGTCTCTCGCACATGGCGGCGGCCAGCATTGGCATGACGGGGCGCGGCATGTTGCTGCCGGGCCTGCCTGCGGACATCATGATCTATGATCTGGATAAACTGGCGGTCACGCCGGAAAGGCCGGTGTACGAAACCATTATTGGCGGCGGCAGGCGGCTCATTCAAAAGGCCACCGGCTATCGCGCCATTCTGGTCAATGGGGTGCCGACGTTTGAACATGGCGAATGCACCAATGCGCGCCCCGGCGATATCTGGCGCACCAGTGTGGGCGAACAATACAACGAAGCGCTGAAAAAAGCGGCGGAATAAAATACAGCGGCGGCCCGGGTCTACTGGGCCGCAGCCCCCGCATCCATGCGCGGCTGGGCAAGGTTTACCAGTCGCGCAATGCCTGTTGCATCACCCAGTATGGCCAGCTTTTCACGCGCGGACAGAAACCTTACGGCGTCTTCGATATTATCCGCCTGTTGCAGTTTCGCCATCGCCACGACGAAATCCACATCCACGTCACCCCTGACACTGCCACGCGGTGGCAGCAGCATCGCCAGATGCAGCGTGCGCAAATCCGTGTCCGTGGCGATACGCAACAGTGGATCAGTTACCGGCATACCCTTGCGCCCCAATTGTGCCTGAATAATCCGGGAACGAACAATGATAGGATGCGGATTTGACTCTTCGGGTGTCAGTAATAATCCGGCGCGCGCCATTGCCTGACCACAGCGTCGGCTGGCCCCCAACGCCGACAGCGGGATCGCCAGCAAAAGCCCAAGCACCACGGGCGACATCCAGGCCAGCAGCATCGGCGACACCGCATAGGCGGACACGCCGAGCACGATCCCTAAAATCGTATGCCCACGATGGCGAGCCGCGATCTCCCTGAACGGCACCCGGTCATCGCCGCGCCGCTGTGTGCGCCACCCCACATCACGCCCGGCCAGCGAACCGATCACCGCCGAGGTCTGGATCAGCATCATCACGGGCGCCGTCATGGACGACAAAAAAGTTTCCACCAGCAGCCCCGAAAAAACCGCCCACCGCCCACCAAAACCCGCCGCCTGAACAGGGTTGCGCATCACCAGCATGACGCCCAGAATTTTCGGCCCCAGCAGCACAGCCATGGTGCCAGCATATAACCACGCCGCGAGCTGCGGATTGATCACCGGCCAGGTCGGAAAAATCTGAAATTCATTGGTGAAATATTCCGGGCGAATATAGTGCGCCTGCAAGCTGAGCAACATGCCGACCAGCAGGAAGCTCAACCAGAATGGCGAGGCCAGATAGCCAAATATACCAAGCCCCAGATGCAGGCGGCTGAGCCAGTGCAGGCCGCGCGCGGGCAATATGGCCATATGCTGCATATTTCCCTGGCACCAGCGCCGGTCACGCGCCGCATAATCAATCAGCCCCGGCGGGCTTTCTTCAAAGCTGCCCTCGATCTCTGTCGCCATATAAACTTTCCAGCCACCCCGGCGGATCAGGGCGGCTTCGATAAAATCATGGCTTAGAATATGTCCCCCAAACGGGGCGCGGCCAGGCAGCACCGGCAGACCGGCATTTTCAAGAAACGCCCGTGTACGGATGATCGCGTTATGGCCCCAGTAATTTCCGTCACCCATATGCCAGTAGGCAAGCCCCGCCGCCACCACCGAGCCATAGGCCCGTCCGGCAAATTGTTGCAGCCGCGCGAATAACGTGCCGCCATTAATGATCTGCGGCGCGGTCTGGATAATACCCGCTTCGGGGTGCACCTCCATGACGGCGGCCAGGCGCACCAGCGCCTCTCCCGTCATCAGGCTGTCCGCATCCAGCACAATCATGTGTTCGTAATTCATGCCCCAGCGAGAACAGAAATCTTCCACATTGCCTGATTTACGCGCGACGTTTTTTGGACGCCGCCGATAGAACAGGTTTGCATCGCCGCCGGTGCGCGCGCGCAGATCGCGAAAGCCTTCTTCTTCTTCCAGCCAGATCGCCGCTTCGGTAGTGTCGCTCAGAATAAATATATCAAAAGAACGCAGCGCTCCCATCTCGCGCAGCGCTTCATACATGGCCTGTATGTTGGCGTAAATCCGGTGCGGCGGTTCATTATAGGTCGGCATCACCAAAGCCGTCCGTTTGCTGAGTATCATCGTGCTGCCGGGGGCAAGTTTTGGCACCCGCAACATTGGCTGCGGCCACAACACCAGGACATACCCCATCAGCGCGCTGATAAACCAGAAGGAAATCCAGGCAAAGTTCGGCACGAACAGCACCATGATCACCATCTGCACATATGTCAGATCATTGACCGCCATCACCTCATACATGCCGTAACCGGCCCACAGCGTGAGGAACAGCGTACCCAGAAACAAGATGCCGCGCCTTGCAAGTTTCTGCGAAAGTGGAGGTTCAGAAAAAGATTGCGCGCCGTCACCGCGCCATTGCCGCAAGGATTGCGCAGGCATATCGGCAGGCATCTCCGGCGGCATGGCGGGAGCTGTAATAAATTCAGAACTATTTTCCGGGATGTTTGAGGGCGCGCTGGATTGCGCCCCTACAGTGTCCATCGGTAAACCCAGACCTCCGACAATCGCGTCATTTCACTTGCGAGATGACAGCGCAATTCAACCACCTGCGCATCACCGGTTTCAAGTTCAAAACTCAACCGCCAGCCTTTTGTTTCAGGATTGGGTTGCACGACTGGGTTCAGTATTTTGCCATCCGATGACTCAATGACCGCGTTGGGACTTGTGTCCGGCGCAAGCTGATCAAAGGCATCGCCGACGAAATCAATCACGAACAGACGCGTTGGCGCATCCCAGCCCGTACCCAGGCCGGACGACACCACCAGGGCAACATCGGGCGCCGGATTTGGGGCATTGGTCCATTGCATCCGGTAATTCAGCACATATTCCGAACCGCCCGGAATGGGATCAGAAGGCCGCCAGTAGGCGACGATGTTATCGTTGATTTCAGACTTTGAAGGAATTTCAACCAGATGTACCCCGCCTGGCCCCCAGTCGCCAATCGGCTCAATCCACAGGCTGGGGCGGCGTTCGTACCGCGCCTCAAGGTCTTCGTAATTTTCGAACCCGCGCTCACGCTGCAACAGGCCAAAGCCGCGCGGGCTATGATCCATGAAAACACTGTATTGCAGGCTGGTCGGGTTCGACAAAGGCCGCCACAGCCATTCACCCTGACCATTGCGGATCGACAGGCCGCTGGAATCATGCACCGCCGGGCGGAAATCATCGATGCCAAGCCGGTCCAGCGGACTGAACAGAAACATGCTGGTCAGCGGCGCAAAGCCAACACGCGAAAGATTGGTGCGGGGATACAGCGTGACCTCGACATCCATTTCCGTGCTGACGCCGGGACGCATGGTAAAACGATAGGCGCCGGTTGTACGTTCACTGTCCAGCAGCGCATGCACAACAATGGAACTTGAACCCGGTAGGGGCTTTTCAACCCAGAAAGTTCTGAAAAGCGGGAATTCCTCACCGCTTGGCTCGGCCGTGTCGATGGCCAGACCACGCGCGGACAGGCCATACGCCTGATCCTTGGCTACCGCGCGGAAATAGCTGGCCCCCTGAAACACCGCCATTTCATCGAAATAATCCGGCTTGTTGATCGGCGTATGCAGCCGGAAACCAGCAAATCCCAGATCATTGCCCGGCGGCGGCGGCTGCACGCTAGGCCCAAATGAATAGAAATCGCTTGAATAGAGCAACTTGCGGGATTCATCCTTCTCTACCAGAAAGATCGTCACCGGCTGTTTGTAGAAAAAGCCGTTATGGAACATATGCATCTGAAAAGGCAGCTTTTCATCGCGCCATACGGCCTGATCCGGGCGGAATCGAATATCGCGATACTGGTCGTAGGTCAGGTTTTCCAGCTCTTTTGGCAGGATCAGAGTCGGCGGGGTATATTTCTTTGACGCCAGCTTTTGCGCCAATTTTCGTACCAGCCCCGCATTAAAGGGAACCGGATCCCCCAAACTGGTGGTGTAGGCAGGGGCGACCGTTTCTTGCCCGAATACGGGAAGAACGCCAAAGAAGGGGGAAAGGGCCATGCCGGCCAGGACGTCGCGACGGCGCACTGCGATTTCTTTGCTCTGATGTTAATTGGCTTATCCAGCCATGCACATATATGATGCACGCTATCTGGCATAGCTTTTATAGTTTATCCAGTGCATTTTCATAAAATAAGGGGAGAAGGGCAAATGCGGCAGATATCTGATCAAAGCGCATGGCTGGCACAGGTGGAAGAAGCCCCACTGGAACCCGGTCTGCCCATCGTCGATCCGCACCATCATTTGTGGGATCATCCCGGCAGCCGCTATTTCCTCGATGAACTGTGCGAAGACACCCAAACCGGCCATAATGTCGTGGCGACGGTCTTTGTGGAATGCGGGTCCATGTACCGCGCCAGCGGGCCGGAACATCTGCGTCCTGTTGGCGAAACTGAGTTTGTAAACGGCATTGCGGCGCAAAGCGCCAGCGGGGCCTATGGGCCGATGCGCGCCTGCGCCGCGATTATCAGCCATGCGGATATGACCCTTGGCGCGGCGGTGGGTGAGGTTCTGGACGCACATATCGCGGCGGCGCCTGCCCGGTTTCGGGGTATCCGCCATATCACTGCCTGGGATCCCAATCCCCAGTTACAGGGGTCATTTTCGCATCTGACCAAAGGAATGCTGGGTGAGACGAAATTTCGTCAGGGTGCGGCAGAACTGGTCAAACGCGGATTGTCGTTTGATTCGTTTTTCTACCACCCACAAATTCCCGATCTGACCGAATTTGCCCGCGCCCTGCCCGATCTGACCATCATTCTGGATCATTTCGGTGGCCCGATGGGCATTGGCCCCTATGAAGGCAAAAAAACCGAAATTTTCGTGCAGTGGAAAAAAGACATGGCGGAGCTGGCAAAATGCCCGAACGTCAATGTGAAAATTGGCGGGATCAACATGCCAATGAACGGTTTTGGCTGGCACAAACAGGCTTTACCCCCCACATCAGAAGCGCTGGCGGCGGCCACCCGCGACTATTATTTACACACGATTGACGTGTTTGGGCCATCGCGCTGCATGTTTGAGAGCAATTTTCCAGTAGATAAACGCTCCGTTTCCTATGGCGTAATGTGGAATGCGTTCAAGCGCATCGCATCCGGTTTTTCAGCAACTGACAAGGCGGCGCTGTTTGCAGGCTGCGCCAGCCGTGTCTATCGGATAGGGTAAACAGACAGAAAATGGGAAGTTTTTTACAGGCCCTGGTCCCGATTTCCATTGGCGTTACCTTTATTGTGCTGTGCGTGGGCATCTTCGCCATGTTCCGGGGCGGTGAATTCAACCGCACCTGGAGCAACAAATTAATGCGCCTGCGCGTGGCGATGCAATTCGTCGCCGTGCTTGTAATTATGGGCGCACTCTATTTCGCAGGGAGCTGATCAATTGGTAAAACTGAACAAAATTTACACCCGCACCGGCGACAAGGGCGATACCGGCCTTGGTGGTGGCAGGCGGGTGCGCAAATATGACATACGGGTGGCGGCCTATGGCACGGTGGACGAGGCCAACGCCACCATCGGCCTGGCGCGGCTGCATACCACAGGTGACGCGGACGCGGCGCTGGGGCGCATCCAGAACGATCTGTTCGATCTGGGGGCCGATCTTTGCACACCCGAAATGGAAGGGGAAAAACCCGGCGAGGCCCTGCGCATCGCCGATGCCCAGGTGGACCGGCTGGAACGCGAAATTGACGCGATGAATACCCGGCTAAGCCCCCTGAACTCGTTTATATTGCCGGGGGGCAGTGCGGCGGGCGCCCATCTGCATCTGGCCCGCACCGTTAGTCGGCGCGCCGAGCGGCTGATGGTGGAACTGGCGGATAGTGAAAAAGTTAACCCGGCAGCGTTACGCTATATCAACCGGTTATCGGATTTTCTGTTTGTGATTGGCCGTCATGTGAACAATGACGGTAATACAGATGTCTTATGGAAACCGGGGCAGAACCGGTAATTGAATTTTTTACCTAAAATCATGGGTCTGAACGTTACGATTCGTTGACAGCGGCGGTCACGAATACTAGTTTTCGCACCTGCGAGATAACCGGTTTTCCCAAACCGCAATAAATTAGCAAATTTCTTGATTTGGAGAGTGTGGCGATGAAGGTTCTGGTGCCCGTTAAACGGGTAATTGATTATAATGTTAAGGCGCGGGTCAAGGCCGATGGGTCGGGCGTCGATCTGGCAAATGTCAAAATGTCGATGAACCCGTTTGATGAAATCAGCGTCGAACAGGCCGTGCGCATGAAAGAAGCCGGAACCGCAACCGAGGTGATTATCGTTTCAATCGGACCGGCAGCGGCGCAGGAAACCATCCGCACCGCGCTGGCCATGGGCGGGGATCGCGGCATTCTGGTGAAAACCGACGCCACTGTTGAACCGCTTGCGGTTGCCAAAATTCTCAAGATCATCACCGAACAGGAAGGCGCGGATGTCGTCATTCTGGGCAAACAGGCGATTGATGATGACAGCAATCAGACCGGTCAGATGCTGGCAGCCCTGCTGGGCCGTTCGCAGGCCACGTTCGCCAGCGAAGTCAAAATTGAAGGCGGCAAGGCCGAAGTTACCCGCGAAGTAGATGGCGGACTGCAAACCATCCGCGTGACCCTGCCCACCATCATCACGGTTGATCTGCGCCTGAACGAGCCACGCTATGCATCACTGCCCAACATCATGAAGGCCCGCAAAAAGCCCATTGATGAGAAAACCCCGGAAGATTATGGCGTAGACATCACGCCGCGCCTGAAAGTTCTGAAAACCACCGAGCCGCCCACGCGCAAAGCCGGTGTAAAAGTGGAATCCGTACAAGATCTTGTCGCCAAGCTGCGCAATGAAGCAGGAGTAATTTGAGTATGAGTGCGCTAGTTGTAGCTGATCACGACAATACAAACCTGTCCGACGCCACCGCCAAGGTCGTCAGCGCCGCCAAACAACTGGGTGGCGATGTGCACATTCTGGTAGCCGGACAAAATTGCGAAGCGGTTGCGCAGGCCAGCGCCAAACTGGAAGGCGTAACAAAAGTCCTGCTGGCCGATGACGCAATTTATTCTGCACGACTGGCGGAAAATGTGGCGGAGCTGGTGGTTGGCCTGATGGGCAGTTACACATCGGTTCTGAGCAGCGCCACCACCGTTTCGAAAAACTTCATGCCGCGCGTCGCCGCCATGCTGGACGTGGCGCAGATTTCGGAAATCGTGAAGGTCGAAGCGCCTGATACATTTGTGCGCCCGATCTATGCGGGCAATGCGATGCAGACCGTGCAATCCTCGGACACCAAAAAGGTCATCACCGTGCGCACCACAACCTTCCAGGCTGTTGGTCAGGGCGGTTCGGCCACTGTCGAGAAAATCGCGGCGGCGAAAAACCCCGGACTGTCCGAATATGTCGGCGATCGCCTGTCGGATTCCGCGCGCCCGCAATTGACCTCGGCCAAGATCATCATATCGGGCGGTCGCGGCATGCAGTCGGGCGATAATTTCAAAATGATCGAAGCGGTTGCGGACAAGCTCAAGGCCGCTGTCGGCGCATCTCGCGCGGCCGTGGATGCGGGCTATGCGGCGAACGACATGCAGGTCGGACAGACCGGCAAGGTTGTGGCCCCCGATCTGTATATCGCGGTGGGCATTTCGGGCGCCATTCAGCATCTGGCAGGCATGAAAGATTCCAAAATCATCGTCGCCATCAACAAGGATGAAGAAGCGCCGATTTTCCAGGTGTCGGATTATGGCCTGGTGGCGGATTTGTTTAAGGCGGTGCCGGAACTCGAAGCGGAATTGACAAAACTTGGCCTCTGAGAGCCAGGTGAAAAAGTGGACGGGAAACGTAGCAGGGATTGGACCTGGTTCAACAAAGGATGATCCCCGAATGGCGACGATAAATAAAGTTGGCGTAATTGGCGCCGGTCAAATGGGCAACGGCATCGCGCATGTGTGCGCCGCCGCTGGCTTTGACGTGCTGCTGGAAGATGTCAACAAAGAGGCGCTGGACAAGGCGCTGGCGACGATTTCGTTCAATATGTCACGCCAGATCCAGCGCGGTCTGATGACCGATGAGGCCAAGCAGGTGGCAATGGCCCGCATCACCCCCGTCGCCGATCTGGATCGCTTCAAGGAAGTCGATCTGGTTATCGAGGCGGCGGCGGAAAAGGAAGATGTGAAACGCAGCATTTTCGCCCGGTTGTGTCCTATGTTGCGGCCAGACGCCATCATCGCCTCCAACACCTCGTCCATTTCGATTACGCGCCTTGCCGCATCCACCGACCGGCCCGAACAATTTATCGGGTTGCATTTCATGAACCCGGTGCCGGTGATGAAACTGGTCGAGCTGATCCGGGGTATTGCGACCGGCGAAGAAACCTTCAAACTGGCGCGCGAATTTACCAACCGGCTGGGCAAAACCACTGCGAACGCCGAAGATTTTCCCGCCTTCATGGTCAACCGCATTCTGATGCCGATGATCAATGAAGCGGTCTATACGCTGTATGAAGGCGTCGGCAATGTAGAAGCCATCGATGTCGCCATGCGGCTGGGCGCCAACCATCCGATGGGGCCGCTGCAACTGGCCGATTTTATCGGACTGGATACCTGTCTGGCGGTGATGCAGGTGCTGCATGACGGCCTGGCCGATAGCAAATATCGCCCCTGCCCGCTGCTGGTAAAATATGTCGAAGCCGGCTGGCTCGGCCAGAAAACCCAGCGCGGCTTTTACGACTATCGCGGCGAGGTTCCGGTTCCGACGCGGTAGATCGTTTTCTGTTTTTACCGAATCACAACGTCCTCGTCGTCATCGCGAGCCGCGAAGCGGCGTGGCGATCCAGAGCCACAAATTCAGGCCTTTGCGTGGGGCTCTGGATTGCCACGCTTCGCTCGCAATGACGACGTAGGTGTAACCAAAAAAAAACCCCACACTTGCGTATGGGGTAGTTAGTTTCTGATCACTCAGAGTCCGAGGCACGGACCAGGAGGGGTGTCCTTCAATTCAAAAGAGGGGGTCTTCAAGTCGAAGTCACAGATGGGATATGGGCACGCCAGCGCGCTTCGCCAAGTGACCGCCGTCACATATTTTTGCGGTCCCGTTTAACCCTGCGATAAGGTTAATGCCGGAAATGCCGCATACCCGTAAACACCATCGCAAGGCCAGCCGCATCGGCGGCGGCAATAACTTCTGCGTCGCGGATTGAGCCGCCCGGTTGAATAACCGCCGTGGCGCCTGCTTCGGCTGCGGCCAATAAGCCATCGGCAAAGGGAAAGAAAGCGTCCGAGGCGACGACGCAGCCGCGTGTGCGGGGTGCGCGCAGCCCCTCAGTCGCGGCCACATCTTCGGCCTTGCGCGCCGCGATGCGCGCGCTGTCCAGCCGGTTCATTTGTCCCGCGCCGATGCCGACCGTCGCACCGTCTTTGACATAGACGATGGCGTTGGATTTCACATGCTTGCAGACCTTGAAGGCGAACAGCATATCGGCCAGCTCCTGCGCGGATGGCGCACGTTTGCTGACGATTTGCAGATCGGCGGCGCCGATTGCGCCATTGTCCCGGCCCTGTAACAGATAGCCGCCGGAAACCGATTTAATCATCCGCCCCGGCGACAGCGGGTCGGGCATGCCGCCGGTCAGCAACAGGCGCAGATTTTTCTTTGCCGCGATGATGTCCTTTGCCGCCTGATCGGCATCGGGCGCAATGATCACTTCGGTAAAGATTTTCACCATCTCTTCTGCTGCCAGCGCATCCAGCGCCCGGTTGCAGGCGATGATGCCGCCAAACGCGCTAACCGGGTCGCAGGACAGCGCGCGCAGATAGGCGTCATGCAAATCCGCACCTGCCGCAACCCCGCACGGATTGGCGTGCTTGATAATCGCCACCGCCGGACCATCAAATTCGGCCACCAGTTCAAACGCCGCGTCCGTGTCATTCAGATTATTATAGGAAAGCTCCTTGCCCTGTACCTGCACGGCGGTAGCCACGCCGGGACGCTTTTCGCCGCTGACATAGAAGGCCGCGCTCTGATGCGGGTTTTCACCATAGCGCAGGGTTTGCTGCAAAGTCGCGCCAATGGCGATGCGCGCTGGAAATTCATCCCCCAATTGCGTGGCGAACCATTCGCTGATCGCCGCATCATAGGTGGCGGTATGCGCGAACGCCCTGGCCGCCTGGCGCTTGCGCAAGGCAAGACTTGTCGCACCGTGATGGGCGGCCATTTCAGCCAGGATGGGGGCATAATCCTGCGCATCGGTGGCAATCGTGACATAGGCATGGTTCTTCGCCGCCGAACGGATCATGGCGGGGCCGCCAATATCAATATTTTCGATACATTCCGCAAAACCCGCGCCCAAAGCCACAGTGGCCGCAAACGGGTATAGATTGACTACCAGCAGATCAATCGCGCCAATGCCATGCGCCTGCATCGCCGCCAGATGGGCTGCATCCTCACGCAACGCCAGCAACCCGCCATGCACACGGGGGTGCAGGGTTTTCACCCTGCCATCCATCATTTCCGGGAAACCGGTAAATTCCGATACATCGCGCACTGTCAGGCGCGCAGCGCGCAGCGCCTTGGCGGTGCCGCCGGTAGACAGGATTTCAATGCCGTAGCCTGCCAGCGCCGTGGCGAATGCAATCAACCCGGTCTTGTCGGAAACGGAAATAAGCGCGCGTTTTATGGGGATAATCGTCATGATCGCTGGGGCATAGCATGATTCATTCCATGCCGGCAATGAAAGAGGCAACAGCGCGCACAATCAACCAAAGCGCCATCAAACCCAGTGCGGGAAGTCCTGATTTTCCCAGCGAAACCGGGCTTCGCGCCCAGTGCATCGCAAACCCTGTTCCGGCGGCGCCAGCCATAAGGCCGCCGGCGAAATACAGCGTCTGATCCAGCGATAATACCGGATAGGTCACGGCAATCGCCAGGGCAAGCCCCACCAGAATGCGCAACCCCCAATGCGCCCACGCGCCCAACACAGCCTCATTTTGTAGCCACTGGACCAGAATCAACAGCGCACTGATCCCCACCAACAGCATCACGGCGCTGGCCAGCGGCGCGCGCCCCATCGACAGGGCTATCAGGTGCCAGATAATCAGTACACTGGCCAGTGCCGCAAGACCCGGCTCCCGTTGCAGCCGTATGGCAATCCGCGCCAGCGCAAAGGATAGTGCGCCACCCGCAAGAATAATAAGGGGGATCAACAGCAGCGCGTTCATCTGCGCGTTCATATGGATGGCCTCGCATACAGCGCCAGATTGGCCGCAACAAATCGCGCCACCGAATATTCTTTCACCGCAAGATCGCGGCCCCGAATGCCCATCGACGCGCGCAATGCGGGGTCGCGCAGTAACTGCTCCAGCGCATCAGCCAGCGCGGGCGCATTTTGCGCGGGGATCAGCAGCGCCGTTTCACCCGCCCGCACCGCGTCACGACACCCCGGCACATCGCTGGTTACGACAGGCAGACCGGTTGCCGCCGCCTCGATCAGGGTTTTGGAAAAGCCTTCGCGATAGCTGGGCAGGCAGACAATATGCACCTGACGCAGCGTGTCCGGCATGGTCGTTGAATGGCCCCACCATTCGATGGCGCCACTGTCACACCAGCCGCGCAGTTCCGCCTCACTTATTCCACCGGGGCGATCAAAATCCGCATAGCCAACCAGCGCCATGCGCACCGCCATCCCGCGCGCATGCAGTAATTTTGCCGCCGCGACAAATTCCCGCACGCCCTTTTCCTGCTGCAACCGCGCCGGCAACAACACAATGGGCGGTTCGGGTGGCGCTATCTGGGCAGGATAAAACACCGCGCTGTCCACACCGCATCCGGGGATCAGAACGGTCCGCTCGCGCGGCGTCAGATGCGCCTGCACAAACAGATTGCGGTCATCTTCATTCTCGAAAATCGTCATGCCCCGCCGGTAGGGCAAAATCATGCGATAGGCCCGCATCACGAGGCAGCGCAACAGGCGCGCCCGGCGCCCCTGCGCAATGAACACATGCCCCAGGCCGGTTATAAAGAAAATCACCCGCCGCACCCGCAACAGCCGCGCCACCAGCCCGCCATACAGAACCGGCTTGATGGTGATGCAATGCAGAATATCCGGGCGCAACCGCACCATCAGTCGCCCTATGGCCAGTAGCGCCGCCAATTCGCCAAACCACGCCATGCCACCCCGGTTGATCGGCAGATCATGCAGTTGCGCGCCACATCCTCGTATGGCCGTCAGCTCGTCTGCCATATCCAGCGCCGCCCCCTGAAACGGCAGCGCCACATGGGTGTCAAACCCCGCCGCCACCGCCGCGCGCGCCAATGGCAGGATATGCGTCACAAAAAATCGCGCGTCATTGATGAGAAACAGCAACCGCTTTGGGCTGCAAGGCTCAGCCATTTTCTGCCCCGGCAGCTTTCAGAAAGGCATCCATATCGCCGTTTAGCAATGGTTCAAAGCGCCGGATTTTTTCATTCGGCCACTCCCACCAGCGAATTTCCAGCAACCGCGCCACGACATCCGGTGCAAAGCGCAGGCGCAAAACGCGCGCAGGATTGCCCACCGCAATCGCATAGGCGGGAATATCGCGCGCCACCACCGCGCCCGCGCCGATCACCGCGCCATCACCAATGCTGACACCCGACAGAATGATCGCGCGGCTGCCAATCCAGACATCATTGCCGATGCGCACCGGGCCGCGCGTCAGTGCTTGTGCAGGCTTTGCCTCGGCCATGAAATATTGCGAACGAAATGGATAGCTGGATGGACTATCCAGCGGATGTTCCGCCTGCCCGTAAATCAGCACTTCCGGGCCGATGGCGCAGAACGCGCCGATACTGCATGGCGCAAGCGCACTGGCGCGCACAAAAATATTACGGGTGACGCCATAGGTGTAGCGCCCAACGGTCACATGATCAGGCAAAGTGTCGCGGTGGCGCGCAAACCCGATGGCCTTGCGAAATTTACCGTAAAAGGTCATTCAGCCAACCCCTTTGCCTGCGAAAACTGTTCGCACCAACAGGCGACGCCATTTTATTGCCTTGCTATTGCTATAGACGGGAAGATAGGCCAGACAAACGGCTTTCTCCCAGAATGAGAGGCGGCTTTGCCAAACCTCGTGCACACAAAAGCACAAAAAATCTCTCAAAAACGGCCATAATTGAGCCGCCGTCTGTGGCCGGTAGCGCCCTTCGGAAAGCCCGGTTTCCCGATTATAAAAACTGGTTTGCGGCACCCCCACGGCGCGGTCATTGATGAAAAATGGCAGCATGGTCAGATGGTCCGCCGCCCATACATGGGGAAAATCGCGTTCCGCCCGATCATAGGCAGCGATAATCGCCTGCCTGCGGTAAAGGCCGTAAAACATGCCGCCCACGCTTAATGACAGCATCGCAAGGATGCGGCGCGGGCGCGACAGATGCCGCATAGGGGGCATGTCAGCAATCCCCGCGACTTTTCCATTCATTTGCGTGCGCACAATACGCGGCACCGCCATTTGCAGGTTTGCATCCACAACAAGCGCGCCATGCAGGGCTGCAAGATAGTTTGGATCGTGCCAGTCATCATAGGCCGCCCACATATAAAATTCACCCCGCGCCGCCTCCAGCACAAACCGGAAATTCGGCAGGCCGCCGATGTTTTCCGGCTGCCGGACCGCGCGAATCCGCACATCGCGCGCGGCATAGTGCGCAATGATCGATGGCGTGTCATCGGTGGAACAATTATCGGAAAGGATAATTTCAAAATCCGTGAAACTTTGCGCCAGCAGTGATTCCAGTGCCTGCGCCAGATGCGCCGCGCCGTTAAACACCGGCATGCCAATCGAAACGACGGGGTGAAAGGACGTCATAATGGCGCTGGGGTCCGATTCGAGGTATCTGCTGCGTCCAACATGCCATTTTTGAGTGCTTGCGTATACGACGCAAGCTTGCTAACCGATACTTATGAGCGAACGCATTAAAGACTATTGGAACCAGCGGGCCGCTGAAAACAGTGGCAGTCTGACCGCGACCACCCAGGATATCTGGATGCGGCGGCTGGAAGTGGCGTGTCTGATCGGCATGCTGGAAAAGCTGAACCTGAAACCGGGCGCGCGCGTCGCCGATATGGGCTGCGGGGATGGCAACACGATCCTGCAACTGGCCCGCCAGTTTCCCGATTTTGAATTTACGGGCTTTGATTATGCGCCACAGATGATTGAAACAGCACAGGCGCAACTGGCCGCAAATAGCGATCTTGATGGCCGGGTGCAGTTTCGTGTTGGCGATGTAAACGACCCGGTAACCAGCGCCGGATTGGGCCAGTTGGATGTGGCGATGACGGATCGTTGCCTGATCAATCTGGAAACCACCGCCGCGCAATATTCCGCCATTGAACGCATCGGCGAATGCCTGAAGCCTGGCGGGGTATATCTGGCGATTGAGAATTTTCACGAAGGCCAGAACGCCATGAATACCGCGCGCGCCGCTATGAAGTTGCCGGAAATTCCGGTGCGCTGGCACAACCACTTTTTCCATGAAACGGAATTCCGCGCCCGGACGGCGGCGCATTTCAGCAGCCTTGAATTTCAGGAATTTTCCAGCGCCTATTACTACGCCACGCGCGTCGTATATTCCGCCATGTGCAGGATGCAGGGGGTGGAACCCGATTATGATCACGAAATTCACCAGCTGGCAGTTCAACTGCCGCTCATGGGAAATTTCAGCCCGATCCGGCTGGCGATATTGCGCAAAGCGGGTTAGGCGTTCCTACGCAAAATTTCCTTCAGTGCGGCGCATACGCGCGCCACATCTTCGCGTGACAGATTAAATCCGCTAGGCAGATTTATACCGCGTGGCGCAATGTCATAGGAAACCAGATTGCGCGCGCGTGCCGCCACTGCCTGCGGTGTCGCGGAAAATGCCGGAATATCACTGAGCGGATCGAACATCGGCCGGGTGGCGACACCATGTTCCCTGAACGCCGCCATCAGTGCGGGCTTATCCAGACGAAACTGTTTTGGAAAAATCGCTGTCACCATCCAGTAGGAACTGCGCACCCCCGGACCTTCGCCATTCAAAATTATCTCAGGCGTATCCGTCAGCAATTCCCGATACCATCCAAAAATTTCCCGCTTGCGCGCGAACAGCTCGTCCAGCCGTTCTATCTGGGCCAGCCCCATCGCCGCCTGCATCGCAGACATTTTATATTTGAAAGCCACTTCGGTACTGCGGAACGACACATCACCGGGCGCACGGCCATGATCGCGAAGAAACTGGCAGCGCGCGAAAAATGCCGCATCATCGGTCAGCAGCATACCACCCTCACCCGTGGTCAGGGTTTTGGAACCGTGAAAGCTGAACACGCTGGCATGACCAAAACTGCCTGCGCGGCGCGTATGATAGTGCGATCCCGCTGCTTCCGCCGCATCTTCGATGACCGGAATATTATGCCGGTCAGCCAGCGCCAGGATATCATCCATCGGTGGCATGGCGCCATACAGATCAACCACGATGATGGCGCGGGTGCGTGGCGTAATGCACACCGCCAGTGTGTCGGGTGTAACACACCAGCTTGTCGCATCCATATCCGCGAACACCGGCGTTGCGCCGACATAAGTGACCGGGGCGGCGGTGGCGATCCAGGTTACGTCCGGGACGATCACTTCATCGCCAGCACCAATGCCAAGGCCGGCCAGCGCCAGATGCAGCCCTGCCGTGCAGGACGGCAATGCCATGGCGTAACGCCGGTTCACGGCGCGCGCGAAGGTTTCTTCAAACCGTGTGATATAGTGATTGGCATTTTCGCCCCAGGAATTTTCTGCGGCATCGCGCACATATTCAATTTCACGCGCGGTAATGCTGGGGCCTGCGACGGGTATATTTTTCAGGGGCAATTGGCTCATTTTAATCCTGTGCGACTCGGATAGAATGGCTGTCATAATAAACCTGTTTCTATCACGCACGCAAAGCAGGAGGAAAAACATTTGCCAACAGACTTTTCAATAAAGCAGGCGATCGCTCAACTGTTTGGTTGGCCGCGCGGCAACCGGTCTGTTCCCTTGCCTGTCGAGACCCCATGGGAGAATGCCTCGCTGGCAGCCATACTTGATGCCTTTCCTGCCCCTGTGCTTTTGCTGGATGCGCGCCGCACAGTGACTGACGCAAACGCGGCCGCACACGAAATTTTTGGGATGCGCCTGAAAAACCATGATCTGGCGCAGTCTCTGCGGCATCCCGCCGCCCTTGACGCCGCGACTGCGGTTCTCGCGGATGGCAAACATATCAGGGCGCAAATCATATTACAGACACCCGTGGCGCGGCATTATGAATTACACGCCATGCCGGTAAATCAGAACCATGATGCAAAAGTGCGCGCCGCCCTGGTGCTGCTGGATGTCACTGCTGCGCATAATGTTGAGCAAATGCGCGCGGATTTTGTCGCCAATGTCAGCCATGAGTTACGCTCGCCGCTGGCCGCACTGACAGGCTTCATTGAAACCCTGAAAGGAGCCGCAAAAGACGATGTGGCGGCGCGGGCGCGATTTCTTGATATCATGGAAGGCGAGGCAAAGCGCATGGCGCGGCTGATCGATGATCTGCTGTCGCTGTCGCGCGTGGAAGCCAATGAACATCTGCGCCCCAGGCATGAAGTCAGGATTCCGGATTTACTTTCAAGCGCGAAGGCAATATTGGCGTCGCGCGCCGCCGGACGGGGCATTGAGATCGAACTGCTATGCCCCGGAAATCTGCCATCTGTTACCGGCGACCATGATCAGTTAAGCGAGGTGTTTCACAATCTTCTGGACAATGCCCTGAAATACGGGCCATCCGGGTGTCCCGTAAAAATCACGGCGCAAACGGTTGCGCGCATTCCGGAGACCGGCGGCAAAGGCGTGCGCATCTGCGTGCACAATATGGGTGAACCCATCGCCCCGGAACATCTGCCCCGTCTGACCGAGCGATTTTACCGCATCGACAAGGCGCGTTCGCGCGATATTGGCGGCACCGGATTGGGACTGGCCATTGTTAAACACATTATCAGCCGCCATCGTGGCCGGTTAATCATTGATAGCAGCGCCGAAAACGGCACAAATTTCTGCGTATATTTGCCAGAATTTCCCAGGGAGCAGGCCACTGTCATATAATTGTAACCTGATTGTCATAGAACGGTTTTGCGCTATCTATAGATTGACCTCAGAGGCGAGGACAAAAGGGTTCTGGCCCGTCACTTATTTGGGAGATGGCCCTGAGATGATTAAAAAGACTTTTATGGTGACTGCCATTGCAGCAACTGCGGCCGCATGCGGCGCACAAGCGCGTGATCAAGTCCAAATTGTTGGTTCTTCAACCGTGTTTCCATACTCCACGGCGGTTGCCGAGGAGGTTGGGAAGTCTGCGGGTGGAAAATCGCCGATCGTGGAAAGCCAAGGCACCGGCGGCGGTTTCAAAACTTTCTGCTCTGGCGGTGGCGACAATACCCCCGATGTTTCCAACGCCTCGCGCGCCATCAAAACCTCGGAGATAGAGCAGTGCGCCAGCAACAAAGTCGGCAAAATTATTGAAGTCAAGTTCGGCTATGACGGCCTCACTGTGGCGAATTCCCGCAGCGCCCCACAGCTTAACCTGACCCTGAAGGACATTTTTCTGGCCCTTGCCAGGGATATTCCCGGCGACGACGGCAAGACCAAACCCAATCCCTATAAAACCTGGAAGGATGTAAATCCCAGCCTGCCGGACACCAAGATCGAAGTTCTGGGCCCGCCGCCGACCTCGGGCACCCGCGACTCCTTTGCCGAGCTGGCGCTGGAAGGCGGCTGCAAAACCTTTCCCTGGGTTAAAGCCCTGGCGAATGACTATAAAGAGGCCTATACCAAAATCTGCCACAGCATTCGCGAAGATGGCGCCTATGTGGAAGCGGGCGAAAATGACAATCTGATTGTCCAGAAACTGGTGGCCAACCCGAACGCCATGGGTGTTTTCGGCTACAGTTTTCTCGCCGAGAATACCGACAAGCTGCAAGGAAGCATTGTCGAACATGTTGAACCCAATCCCGACAATATCGCCAGCGGCGCCTATAAGATCTCACGCCCGCTGTTCTTTTACGTGAAAGCGTCGCATCTTGACACGGTATCCGGCCTAAGAGCCTATATAGCTGAATTCACCAGCGAAAAGGCCTGGGGACCGGAAGGCTATCTTGCCGAAAAAGGCCTGACCCCGATGCCGGATGAAGAACGCGCCAAAGTCCGCAGTGACGTAGCGGCGAATGCCCAGTTCTGATCAAATCGCAATGGCGACCCCGATCCTTACCAGGGATCGGGTGTCCGCGCCATCTAACTTCTCCGACGCTGGTTTTGCCCGCCGACGGTGGCTGCGCTCATTATGGGAACGCCCCCTGTATCTGCTGCTGGTCACCAGCTCTTTGTTGGCGATCATAACGACGATTGGCATCATATTTTCTTTATTGTTTGAATCCTTGCGTTTTTTTGAGCAGGTGCCGCTCACCGATTTTTTGTTTGGTTTGAAATGGAGTCCGATGACCGCACTACGCGTTGACCAGGTGGGTTCTTCCGGCAGCTTTGGGGCAGTGCCGCTGTTTACCGGCACCCTGCTGATCAGCCTGATCGCGCTTCTGACCGCGGGCCCCATCGGACTTTTTGCCGCCGTTTTTCTGGCCGAATATGCCGGGAAATCCGTGCGTGATATTGTCAAGCCGCTGCTGGAAATTCTGGCGGGCGTTCCCACCGTGATTTATGGATTTTTTGCAGCCCTTATTGTGTCTCCTATGCTGCGCGATGCCGGTGGTTTTATGGGGGTTGGGATTTCATCTGAAAGCGCGCTGGCGGCCGGGCTTGTGATGGGGGTGATGATTATTCCCATTGTTTCGTCGCTGTCGGATGACGTGATTGCGGCGGTGCCCGGCAGCCTGCGCGAGGCGTCCTACAGTCTTGGCGCGACGCATTCGGAAACCGTCCGGCAGGTTGTTCTGCCCGCAGCGCTGCCCGGCATTGTCTCGGCGATGTTGCTTGCGGCCTCGCGCGCCATTGGCGAAACCATGATCGTGGTGATGGCGGCCGGCCTTGCGGCCAATTTAACCGCCAATCCCTTCGCCGCCGTCACCACCGTTACGGTGCAGATTGTGGGGCTGCTGACCGGCGATCAGGAATTTGACAGCCCAAAGACCCTGGCGGCGTTTGCGCTGGGACTGGTGTTGTTCGTTGTCACGCTGTGCCTCAATATTACGGCATTGCGGGTCGTTAAAAAGTATCGTGAAAAATATGACTGACAATTCCAACCCTACCAAGGCAGGGATCGCACAAGCATTATTGCAACGTCGTTACCGGGCTGAAACCCGTTTTCGCTGGTATGGAATTTTGGCCACCGCAACGGCGCTATTTTTTCTTGGCGTGATGATGGTCAGCATTGTGATCATCGGGCACAGCGCATTTCGCCAGACATATCTGAAGCTGGATGTTTTCTTTGATCCGCAAATTCTTGCCGTCGATGGCAAAATTGACGAGAACCGTTTGCGACATGCGGATTATTCGGCGCTAGTAAAAACATCGCTGCGGGAAATGTTTCCGGCAGTGACAGAACGGCGCGAACAACGCCAGCTTTACGCATTGGTCAGCCGTGGCGCGGCCGATAGTCTGCGTGAACAGGTGGTCGCAAACCCGGACCTGATCGGATCAAGAGCAAGCCTGTGGCTGCTGTCTTC
>CAMTVX010000009.1:0-13699 GCA_947085295.1 uncultured Alphaproteobacteria bacterium
ATCGTCTTTCGCGTCGGCCACGCGATAACCGGTCTGAACCTGTTTGGATACAGTATTCAAATTTTCGGTGATGCTGCGCAGGGTGGCTTGCGCAACGAGTGCGCCTGGATTTGTGTGAATCGTTGTCATTCGTATGTAACTCCATTCTGGATTAGTCGGCAGCTTTATGCTGCCTGGCCATTTTGGCCTGCCAGAAAGAGAGCAACCTCCGTGCCATTTTTGCCGCGCATATTTTTCCTGCCCGGCAAGTTCAGTAAAACGCTGCCTGATTTGGATGTCAGTTAAACGAAGTTAACCCTAACAGACATTAATTTGAACACTGACAAATAATATTTCGGCAAGAACGACCCGGCTAAATCTGCCCTGATAGGAAAATTTTGCCGAACAAAAAAGAGGCAGACCGAAGCCTGCCTCTTTCCGTAGCGCGATTAAGCGCTTATTTGAACAGACCCAAAAGAACCGAAGGAGCCTGGTTGGCAATCGTGATCGCCTGCGTGGCCAGCTGCTGCTGCGCCTGCAGCGACTGCAGCTTGCTGCTCGCCTTGGCCAGATCCGCGTCGACAAGGGCGCCAAGACCCTTTTCCGTGGCATCACTGATCGACTTGGTGAAGTTATTCTGTGCTTCAACAGCACGCAGACCAGCCGAAATGCCGCTCAACGCGTCATTTGTTTTGGTAATGAACGCATTCAACGTGCTGCCCGCAGCGCTCAACTGGGCCTGTGCGGCCGTTGAGGTAATCGCGGCAGAAGCAGAAGTGGAGAATGTTGCCGCCGAAGCAGAAACATCAACACCTGTTATAGAGATCGTGCCACCATTTACATCCGCGATAAATTTAACCGCAGTGGTATTGGTCAACAGCTTGGTGCCATTAAAAGAAGCCTGAGAGATCAGGTTTTTTGTCTGAGTGCCCAGCGCCGCAAGGTCAGCACTATAGGTTGTGCGTGTTGATGCGGAAATTGACGAATCCGCCAACTGGGTGACTTTGGCCTTGATCTGTGTAAACAGATTAGAAACCGCCGTCGCGCCGGCAAGTCCAACCTCGGCCAGACCAACAGCGCCGCTAAGGCCCTGCTGCACCGCGCCAAGCGAGGCAACGTTATTGCGCAGACCCTGGGCCACGGCAAATGTCGAGGCATCGTCTTTCGCGTCGGCCACGCGATAACCGGTCTGAACCTGTTTGGATACAGTATTCAAATTTTCGGTGATGCTGCGCAGGGTGGCTTGCGCAACGAGTGCGCCTGGATTTGTGTGAATCGTTGTCATAGGTAATTTTCTCCATTCTGGATTAGGCGGTAGCATGAAGCGACCTGGCCATTTTGGCCTGCCTGGAAGAGCGCAACCTCTGTGCCATTTTTGCCGGGTAATTTTTGCCCGCCCGGCAAGTTTATCCCAATAATACTTTATTTATCAATTAGTTAACTTAAATTAACCCTAACGAAGATGAATCGGGGCCATAAAAAGCGGCGTAGCGGCAAGAATGACCCGGCAAAATTTTCCTAACTGGGCAGATTTTGCCGGGTCCAGGTGAGTTGTGATTTAGGGCACGATGATTTCAGGTTTGTCCATCCTTTATCGTCATCGCGAGCGAAGCGTGGCGATCCACCAGCCTTCGCCAGAAGGCTATGGCTGGCAAGGGAGTCTTACGCAAAGGCCTGAGTTTGTGACTCTGGGTTGCCACGCTTCGCTTGCAATGACATAGGTGAGAATGATTTAATATAAACGCATCATACTTTAGGGGGAAAATCTGAAAGTTAAGCAGAATCTGATTCTTGGCATCTAGGGGGGAAACGAATCCTTCACCCTGCGGGCTTTAGGCCCTTCATTATGCTGCGATTGACGTCAATCAATGCCAATATATCTTCTCCGTCGCGTGTAACAGAGCGGGAATATTTTTGTACCCAGATACTAAGCGAAATGATGCCAGCCCGGGTTTCCTTAGGCAGCCGATTAGAATCATCCGCACAATCGGTAGCCAGCGCAATCCATAATTTGCGATTTCGGTCGACTGCTTCTACCAGCCCGGCATCAATAACACCGCGTTGCTGTGCCACCATAAGATCGCGCGTGATTTCCGCAAACAGGCGGTATTCAGTGTTGCGCGGATCTTCGGTGTTTTTAAGCGTTCGCTGATAGGCGTCCAGGCCCATAGCCCAAAATCTCCTGCTCATGCTCTATCAGGCGGTTACAATGTCGTAATGCGGCATAATAGCGGCGGCCCATAACCTCATTACTGATCTCGACGCACAGCAACAGCACTTCCGGCCTACTTATTGCGTCCATAAACTGGGTCATTCGGCTCGTAAAGTCTTTGAAATAATTTTCAACCCCCGTTTCATCAAGATACATCATCATGACGGTGAAATAGACGTGCCTGGCAGGCGACGTCACCGCTTCTGGTTGTAAAATATCTCGTTCACGTAAAATGGAGGCGTGATTTTGAACGATCAATGTCCCACGACGATCACCATTAACAATGACTGCGCCATTAATCGCAAATTTCTCGCCGGGTTTTAACGATAGTTTAAGAGGCATTTCGCCACCTGTAAGGAAATAGAAGCGTTATCGAGAGCCTAGCCTGAATCGGTTAATAAAGTACGACCAGCCCGAACGATGCTGTTGAATTAATTCTTAACTGGTTTCAGTCTAAATATTAATGCATGAGCCTGAAGAGAAAAATAATCCGCCAGCGGGAAAACCAGAAGCTGGATAGTCTGTCGCAGGATCCCACCGCGATCCTTGACGCCATTGCCGCAGTACAGCAAGGATTGGCCTGCCTGGGGAATGGAGACGTGAATGGCGCGATTCATTTTTATAAGGAGGCGATAAACTGCAATCCAAAGTTTGCGGAAGCGCATTATGTGTTAGGGGTCGCCTTGCGCCAAACAGGCGACATGGATGGCGCGCTTTCATCCCTGCGCATGGCGCTTACGCTCAAGCCAGACCATCCTGACGCATGCTTTCATCTGGCCAATTTATTGAATTTCCAGGGAGAATATACCGATGCTATTGAATTACTTCAAAAAACCATTGAAATGGATACGAAGTATATAGAGGCCTACAACGTACTTGGTCAGTTATTTTTCAAATTATTTTTATTTGAAAAATCACGCCTGGCTTATGAAGCCGGCCTTGAAATTGCGCCAGACCATTCCGGAATCTATCATAATTTAGCGCTCGCTTTGGAATGGCTGGGTCGCAGAGCCGATGCACTGACTGCTATTGAAAAAGCCATCGAGCTCGCCCCACATAACATATCCAGCCTGAGTTATTTTATTGCGACAAAGTCCCATCTATGTGACTGGAAAGACATTGACATGCTTTCTGAAAAAGCTGTCAACATCGTGATGCAGAAGCCCGTAATAGTTGACCCGTTCGCCTTTCAGGGCTTCCCCACAGCACCCGACAATGAAAAACAATTTATATGCGCCACAAAATTTGGCACATTGATAAAGCCTAATGGGGAGTTGCGCCGCCAACGCCCAGAGGGTATTTCATCGCACGCAAAACTGCCAGGCCAGCGCATTCGCATAGGCTATGTCTCCATGGATTTTCGTGCGCATCCCATGGCCTATCTGATGACCGATGTATTGCATAATCACGACCGCAACGATTTTGAAATATTCGCCTATTCCTTTGGTCCCCCGGATAATGGCCCGGAACGCCAGCGTTTTATTGATGTCGTTGATCATTTCACAGACATCCAAAGCATGACGAATTTTGAGGCCGCACAACGCATATATGATGATTACATCGATATACTGATTGATCGTAAAGGCTATACATTCGGGAACCGGCTGGAAATTTTTTCGCACCGCCCCGCGCCCATACAGGTCAATTACCTGGCGTTTGGCGGAACCATGGGTGTTGATTTTATTGATTATGCGGTGCTTGACGCCTTTGTCGTGCCGCCAGACCAGCAGCAATATTATTCCGAGAAGCTGGTTTATTTACCAGACACCTATCAGCCAAACAGTGCGCGACCAGTATCCGATATTACGCCATCGCGCGCAGAATGCGGATTACCTGATGCGGCATTCGTCTTTTGTGGTTTTAATCAGACCTATAAAATTACTCCGAAGATATTTGATGTATGGATGCGCATCCTTCATCGTACGCCAGGTAGCGTCTTGTGGCTGCTTAAACCCGATGAAACCACCGCCGCTAACTTACGCCGCGAGGCGGCGGCGCGTGGCATCGATCCTGAACGGCTGGCGTTCGCACCCAAGATGCGGCAACCCCAACATCTGGCGCGCCACCGGCATGTAGATCTGTTTCTGGATACGCTGGTAATTAATGCCCTGACCACAGCAAGCGATGTTCTGTTCATGGGGGCACCGGTAATTACATGTCCAGGTGAAACTTTTGTCGCGCGCGGCGCTGGCAGTATTTTACGCGCACTGGAGGTGCCGGAGCTTATCGTAAATAATATTGAGGAATATGAGGAGCTGGCTGTTGCCATGGCAGCCAATCCTGATCGGTTGCGCGCGCTGCGCGATAAAATCGAACAAAAGAAAAAAACCGCACCGCTGTTTAACAGCAAACGTTATACGCGCCACCTTGACGCCGCCTATCGTGAAATGTGGCGGCTACACCAGACCGGAGGAAATGCAAAATCGTTTTCTGTTGCAACAATCGAACAAAAATAAATTTCCAAAATTAAGGGATTATTAAACTCTACCTCTTATATACAGGGTAGTGGCGGTATGCCCGTAACTTTTTAGGTATTCCGCATGGTGTATATCGAGGACGAAGATGAGTCTCTCAGTCATACCCAGCATTGGCATAAACCCAGGAACGACCCCACGGACGGTTCGCGTTCAGACACAGGCCTCGTCTGAACCCTCTGTTCCGGTTGCCTCCACACCGGAACCAGCGCAGCCAATTGTGCAATCACCGGATAAGGCGCTGGCCACCTTCACACCGCCGAACACCCACCTTTCGATTGAGCATGACGCAGCCACTAATCGTTATGTTTTCAAATCGGTCGATGAGAATACTGGCGAGGTGATACGCCAATATCCAACCGAGCAAATGCTGACACAGATTGCACATGTCCGGCGGATCACCGGACTTACGGTCGATAAAGGCACATAGCTGCTTTATCAGCGCTATCGGGATTGGTATTCCTTTCAATGGCCATTTTTTCCGGACATGGAAAAAGTTGCCGTGCAAATCAATCAATCATTCTGTAATAATTCATATAAATCAATATGTTAAATGGCATGCGCGGCTGGCATGACCGTTGCATCAAGCAGGCTTTGATACTGATGACCGCGCCATGAAAAAGGCGACGGAATTATTAGGAGAAGCCAATGGTCGTTTCTATTAAAACAAATTCTTCCGCGCTAGTTGCCCTGCAACAATTGAATGCAACGAACAAAGAACTGGATTCAATCCAGGACCGGGTTGCTACCGGTCTGAAAATACGCTCAGCAAAAGATGACGCCGGCACATTCGCTGTTGCCCAAAAACAGCGCGCCGATCTGGACGCCTATGACGCAGTAGGCCAGAGCGTACAGCGTGGCGTAAACATATTGGATGTTTCCATCTCGGCACTTGAAACATTGTCGAATTTAATTATTGAAATGAAGTCGAAGGCGGTTCAGGCGGCCGACCCTTCCCTTTCGGTCGCCAACCGCGCACTTATAAATGCGGACTATCAGGCCTATGTTTCGCAGGTGGCAACTATTATTGACGCGGCTACTTTTGATGGCTTCAATCTGATCAATAAAAATCCGGTTGTCCCCGCGACCGATGATTTGAATGTTCTGGCGGAGCCAACTGCAAACCCGGCATTTTCCATTAATGTGCCTGCTGTAAATATCAAAGCCGCGACAACCAGTGTATTCACAAACGTTACGACACTTCCTGCCGCGCAGGCGGAAGTGACTGCGTTAAATACCATGTTGCAAACAGTCACCAGCGCACTGGCGTCGCTGGGCGGAAATTCCTTGCGGCTTGATACGCATTCCAACTTTATTGTTAAACTACAGGATTCGCTGACAATAGGTATTGGCAGCCTGGTTGATGCTGATCTGGGCCGTGAAAGCGCGCGTTTGCAAGCGGTACAAATTCAACAGCAGTTGAGCACGAAGGCCCTGCAAATTGCAAACAGCCGTCCACAACAAATTCTATCGCTATTCCAGGGTGGTAATTAACGCCTGGAAAAAACCTGACGTAAGTCAGGAAAACGTTGGGGAACGTTAAGTGAAAAAGGAAGGTTCAACAGGCTTTCCTTTTTTATTATAAACACTCTGCTGATTTGCGTTTTTTATCAGCAGTCAGGCACAGGCCATTGCCCCCTACTCTATCGCATAACGCCACGGCTTGGCCGGTTGCGTGGCGGTTTCATCAATGGTCCATAGCGGCATGGAAATACCCTCGCCCGCATCCTTGTAGACGATGCGCAACCGTGTGCCGATGCCGACGCTGCGCACCATTTCGGGCGGCGCCAGTTCGCCGTCCGCCTTCGCAAGATTGCCGGTAAAGCGGATGCCGTCAAATTCTCCCGGCTTGCCCTTTTGCGTGTCCAGTTCGACCAGCAGCAGCAGATAGGGGGAATACTGACGAAACACCGGCTGAATGGCGTGATGGATTTCGCCATAGGAATAGAGCGTGCCCTTACCCTCGACCGGCATCCATGTGGCCTTCGGGCTGGCGCAGAACGGGCACGCGGTGGTGGGCGGATAGCGGAACATTTTGCAATCATCGCAATTTTGCAGATGCAGGTCATGTTTGGCGCAGTAACCAAAAAATTCCCGGTAATCATGCTCCAGCTCGTTGATCACCAGCGGCATGCCGAGATATTCGCCTCTTACGGATGCGGACATAATATTTTCTCCCCTTACCTATTATCCTGCGCCATGACCATGGCTGAACCCTGGCCCGGCGTGGCCCAGCCGAGATTGGCGGTCACGTCCACCTTTTTCACCTGGCGGCAGCCGCCTTCACGATAATCATACGTATGCTGACGTTTGCCGTTGGCGCCCACCGGGCAGCTATCGTCAATGTCATGGCGCAACTGGCGCACATTCTCGATCACCATATTGACGCCATGCGTATAACCCTCGCACAGATGGCCGCCGCTGGTGTTGTTGGGCCGCCTGCCGCCCAGCCGCATGGTTCCGTTCGACACATAGTCGCCGCCTTCGCCCTTTTTGCAGAAACCGTAATCCTCCAACTGCAACATGGTGGTGAAAGTGAAGGCGTCATAGGAGCCGGTCACATCGATGTCTTCGGGGCCAACACCGGCATTGGGCCACAGAATATCCTTGCCGTAATGCCCCGCCACGGTCGAAATCGGCCCGGCCTGATAATGCATGTCGGCGCGGGGCTTGCAGCATCGTCCGACCACGGACTGAATGACTGCGGGCGCATGGCGGCAATCGCGCGCCCGGTCGATGCGGGTGACGACAATCGCGGTCCCGTTATCGGTTTCCACGCAGCAATCCAGCAGATGCAGCGGCTTCACAATCATGCGGCTATTGATCACATCTTCCACCGTCAGGCGCTTTTTGTAAAACGCCTTGGGGTTGTTGGAGGCGTGTTCGGAATGGATCACCTTGACCATCGCCACCTGTTCGGGCGTGGTGCCGTAATCATACATGTGCCGCATAAAACTCTGGCAGAACATCTGCCCCGCGCTCATCAATCCATAGGCGCGCGTGAACAGCCCCTCGCCGCCAACAGGCGCCACCGCACCCCGCCCGCCAGTGCCGCCAATACGCACCTCGGAATAGCCGTTCATGGCGCGGAATATCACCCCCGTCTTGCACATGCCGGCCTCGATCACGCCCATGGCAATGCCGATCAGCGCCTCGGTGCTCGACCCGCCGCCATACACATCCATATAGAAATTCGGGCGGATGCCCAGCTCGCCCGCTATCGTCGGCGAGAAAGTGGAATCATTGAAGCTGTACGACAGCATGCCATCGACATCCGATGGCTTCAGCCCCGCATCCTCAATCGCCTTGCGCACCGCCTCGGTCCCCAGCGCCCGCGTGGTGCGCCCCGAGCCGCGCACATAGCCGGTTTCGCCCACCCCCACAATGGCGTATTTGCCGCGCAGGAATTTTTCAGTCGTCGCATTGATGTCAGCCATGACCACCATAACCGCCTCCCCTGAGTTGTTTTGGGGGTAGCTTAGGCGGGGAATGCGGGGTTGGCTAGGGCAATATTTTGAGTAAGCTAAGGATCTGCTATGCCGCTGCGCGCAGATTTTCGACGACGCGACCCACGGTTTCCTTGAGCAGTTCGGATTGTTTGAACAGGGTTTCACCCAAAGAAGTAACCCGCGAAACAGAATCACCGGTTTCGGTCGCCTTGCGTGTAACGCTATCTACATTGGCTGCGGCCTGTTGGGTGCCGGTTGCGGCCTCCTGAATATTGCTGGAGATTTCCCTGGTCGCGCCATTTTGTTGCTGCACCGACTCGCGTACACTGCTTGACACCTCGCAGACCTTTTGCAGCGCCTCGACTATCAGGCTCGCCGCCGAAACCGTCTGGCTGGTGATATCACGCATGGCGTTGATCTGGGACGAAATTTCTTCCGTTGCCCTGGCCGTCTGGGTGGCCAGCGCTTTTACTTCATTGGCGACCACCGCAAAGCCCCTGCCCGCCTCGCCGGCGCGCGCCGCCTCAATGGTGGCGTTCAGCGCCAGAAGGTTGGTCTGGCTTGCGATATCATTAATCAACGCCACGACGTCGCCGATGCGATCAGCACTCTTGGCCAGGTCGTTCACGGTTGTTGCAGTGTTGCTGGCATGCTGTACGGCGTTGTTCGTCGCCTCGCCGGAAATGCTAACCTGACGGCTAATTTCTTCGATGGAGGCCAGTAATTCCTCGGACGCGGCGGCAACGATCTGAATATTGTTTGTCGCCTCTGCCGTTGAACTATTCGCCGCCTTCGCTTCCTTGGTTGTCTCTGCTGCAATACTGCTCATCAGGTCTGATTCCGTCCGCATCTTGCCGGTAGCCTCGGCCAATGTGGCGGCGACCCCCATGACAGTTGTTTCCAACTGTTCGGCAAGGTCGGACATGGTGCGCTTGCGTTGCTGTTCGTTCTCAACTTGCAAGCGCGCCTGATCCTGCTGCATCACGGCGATGCGCGAAATATTTTCCTTGAATGTGCGCAACGAAGCGACAATCGCCCCCAGTTCGTCGCCACGTTCCAGCGCATCGATATCGACACCATCAACATCTTCGCCCTTGGCAAGCAGCGAAGTGGCCGCTGCAATCTGTCCAATTGACCGGCTGGTTCCCGCAGCAACCAGACCGGCAGCAAGAATGCTTATGATCAGGCCGGCCACAGAACCCGCCAGCAGCATGGTGTTGGCAGTACCGGCCGCCTCTGCGCCACTATTCGCTTCGGCCCTGGAGCCTGCCACAACGTCATTCACCAGGCCGTCAATAATGCCCGTCATGCGTTTGTAGTTTTCATCGAACGGCGCCAGAAAAGAGACGGCGCTGGCAAAGTCAATTTCCAGCATCGAGGTTACCCATTCAATGGCGCCCTTGTATTTTGTCAGCTCCTCTGTCACCGCCGCAATTTTCGCTTTCTGATCCACGGACGAATTCCTGGACTCATAAGCCGCCAGCCGCTTGATCACACCATCAAGCCGACCCGCAAGCGCAGTGACATCCGCCACGGCTTTCGCGGCATCAATCGAATCCGTGGATTTGAAAACCAGGATGCGAAACAGGCTACCATTTATATCGCGCACATCCGCAGAAACTCTTGTTAGCTCTACCGCTCCCGGCAGGTTTGTGTCGGCTATTTGATTGGTTATATCCAGTTGCCGGTTCAGTGTTGTGCGTGAAAACAGCGCGACTACGCATATGACCACCATAGCCACCGCCGAGGGCAAGCCAATCTTGATGTAGAATGGCCAGTTCGAGATGGCGAAGCGTCCCATGGTCATGGTGGTTTCCCTTTAGATTCAGATGACAAGCTAAATAATTCTTCGTTACGCCAGGCTACTCCGAATATATTAGAAAATAGTTACTATTTCCCGGTGAAGTCATAGAAATGCAACGAGACCTTCACAAGCGTAAGCAATTATTTCTGACATTCTTTATTCCACAAAAAAACCCAACGAATATCTCCGCCGGGTTTTTTGAAGCCAGAAAATCTGGTGTGTTGTTAGAACTCCGACGAAAGCGTTAGGAGAACCCGCCGTTCGGTTTTGGGGGCCTGGGTCTGGCGCATCTCGCCTTCCTGAATATCCTGCCCCTGTAGCGCGAGAGTGAATTCTTCTGTTAGCTTATATCCAACACGCGCGCTGGCGGTTACATAGCCATCAACCGGCTGCAGGAAGTTGACCGGTGAGATGACCGGCGAACGAACACGATCCGAGCTGCTGACATATTTTCCGAACAGGTCGAATTCCCACTTGTCGATGGCGTAACCAAGCTGTGCATTCACAGTATGCTTAGGTGTACTCTCCTCAAATTCCTTGGCTATGGTCAAGAACGGGCCAGTGCGATTGGCCAAGCTGTCGTCGATTTCCTCCAGGGTGTAGTTGAGCTTCCAGTTCCAGTGCTCTCCCACCTTGCCATCCAATTGAATTTCGCCTCCGATCATCTCGGAGCTGCCGATATTTTCGGATACCACCGCCAGGCCAAAGCGCGAGAAAACGGGACGCACGCCAATTGCTTTTATGTCCGTTGACTTCTGGTAGAAGACCGCCGTACGCAAATTGCCATTGATGGGCGCAAGCGGGCGTTCCCACGCCAGTTCATAATTGTTGACAATGGTTGGATCAATGAACGGGTTTCCCGCCAGAACCACGGGACCGTTGCGAATCTGGAAACCGGCGTCGATCAGGCTCGGCGCTTCAACGCCACGGCCATAACTGAGGCGGAAAGTATTTGTTCCATCTGGATTCCAGACCAGTCCGCTATTGACACTTAGCGTAAGCAGATTCGCGTCATACTGGGAGTTGGCGAAAGGGATCGCCGGTAATTTCGGCCCCTGGCGGTCCAGCTTCAGATTATCCAGCCGCAAAGCGTTTGTCAGGCTGAATTTGTCATTAATAACCCAGTTCCACATACCCCCAAGCGAGAACACGTCATAGGATATTTCGCCGCCATTATTACCCGACGTTTCCAGAGCGTTGTGCCGGTATTCGCCGGAAATGCGCATATTATGACTGGTGCCGATTTTGAACACATCTTGCAACCTGAACACCGTCACCTGATTGTCGATGTTCAAGCCGAGGGTGGGAGTAGCAATTGTGAGATCAAGGATATTAGTGTAGAGATCAGCTTCCACGCGCCCCATGCTGGTATCCGATAGCAGTCGTATGCGCCCTGATTGGGTTTCATAGTCCGCCCCAGCCAGGCTCATCGTCGGCAGGAAATCCGTATCATTCGTGCTGTTGGTGCTCGCCTCAATGCCTAGCTGGGTATTGCCAGCGATCTGGAACAGGCTGTCCAGGCTAAGCGACCGACGTTCATAGTCTGTGAGGGTCGCCCGTTCAACTACTGGAGTGGGAGTATCGAAGGCGTCTGCATCCGTCCCGCCTGCGGAGATGCGAAAACCGGCTTTGTCGTTCAGCTTGAAGCTGCCGACAAAACTGCCTTCCTGGTGATTCTGTGTGCCCACACGCACCGACGCCTTGTCCACATCATCAAGCAAAGGGTTATAGGTTACTATATTCACCACGCCGCTCACCGCATTGAAACCAAACAGCGCCGTGTTTGGACCTTTGACAATTTCGATCTGGCGGATTTCATCAAGCTGCACCGGAATCGAATTCCAGGAAACCAGCCCAAAATGATCCAGATAAACCTGCCTGCCGTTTACCAGCACCAGAAGCCTCGTATTGCCGCCCTGGTTATACCCGCGCACGGCAACATCGGACGCGCCATTCGTCCATTGCGAGACTTCAACCCCCGCGCGATTTTTTAAAACGCCGGAAAGATCGGTCGCGGATGAACGGCGGATTTCATCAGCGGTGATGATTTCCATGGTGACAGGCGCATCGGACGCGCGCTGCGGAATACCGATGGCGCTGGTGGTGACTGGCGCGCCAAACAAGGATTGCAGTGAACCATAGTCCATACTCTGGGCGTTCACATTAGCCGTACTTGCGGCAAGAGCGGCCAGCACAACTGCTGCCGCGTGAGATGTGTGTTTCATGTTCATGTTCATGTACCCTCTAATTTTCATGTGATTGCCGACAAAGGCTGCGTGGCGCCTTTAGATTTCCTTGACCATCATTTTGAATGCAGAATCGAAGCTGATATTCATCGCTGCTTCCGTCGCCTTATTGACGAGAATTTCGACCTTTGGCGCGGTTGCTACAAACATCACGCACTTGCCTGCCTCTACACATTTACGGTCCGTCGTCATCGTGATTGTTCCCGATGTTTTCGCGGCCGCCAATATCGCGTCCTGCTGTGCATCCGTACCCGGCGCCACAAAGATCGCCCCAACGCCAGCCAGCTTTCCAAGATCGTCTGCAGAAACCATGACAGGACGTAAGGTTAACGCGCCTGCCTTAAGGCCTTCTCCCAATGCCGCCTGGGCTGCCTGGGCTTCCGCCATCGATGCGGGATTGTCGGGTGCATGGACAATGGCTACATCCACCGTACCTTTGGGTCCATTTGTCATGAAGCCCAAGGCCCGGGCCATAACCTGAAAGTCCTTTTCCGTAACCTGGGCTCTTGCAGGTGTCGCAAGGTTCATCCCGGTTAGCACAAGCACCAATAAGCTGATCGTTCGGATCAGTAGACCGGTTCGCAGTTTCATTCTCAATCTCTCCCTAAGCGGCGGCGTTAAGCAGTAGGAATCATAGATGCTGGAAGCAACTCAAAATTGTATAAAAAATATCAATATACTATTAGTATAGTAATTGTTACGTTCTAGTAAAAACTAGTGATTAATTCAAAAGGGTTAATAATTTCTTGATTCGCAGTAGTGTTCAACAGAAGAAAAGCGAAGTAATATTCGACTGTGTCACTTTGGACACAGTCGAACCTCGTGAATAAATTTCAGAATTTGAACAGAAAATGAGGAGTTTATGCAATTGGTCTGATCGAAGAATTCGCTACCAGATCAATTCAAAAGACAGCACCTGCACACCGTCCCCGGCCTTCGCGGCGGGGGCGAACGGCGGGCGGATGATCAGGCAGCCGGCCTTTGCCAGGCTGGAGAGCATGGCGCTGTCCTGCACGGTGAAGGGGGTGGCGACGCCATCGGCGCTTAGGCTGGCGCGGACGTAATCCTGGCGGTTGTCGTTCGGGGCCATGTCGGCGCCCAGTATCGCCGCACCTGTATAATTGCCGCCGCCCGTTTCACCGAGCAGCGCCGCAAGCGCGGGGCGTACAAACAGCAAGGCGCAAACCATCGAGGACACCGGATTGCCCGGCAGGCCGAGCATCGGGGTTTCCCCCATATGCCCGAAGATCAGCGGCTTGCCGGGGCGCATGGCCACTTTCCAGAAATCGACTTTCAGGCCCGCTTCACCCAGAACGCTTTGCACCAGATCATGATCGCCGACCGATGCGCCGCCCAGCGTGATCAGCATATCCGCGCCGCGCGCGCCCTGCACCAGGCTCAGCAGCTCTTCGCGATTATCCGCCGCAATGCCCAGATCAATCGCCTCGCCGCCTGCCGCCGTGATCAAGGCGGCAAGGCCGAGTGCGTTGGAGCTGACAATCTGATGCGGCCCGATCGGCTCGCCGGGACGCACC